>NZ_BAAAKJ010000202.1:9070-15467 GCF_039527695.1 Kitasatospora putterlickiae | reverse complement strand
CGGGGGTCGGCGTAGCGCCGACCTGGGTCGCGGCCTGGGTCACTGGGGTCACCTCGGTACCGGGCTTGTAGTCGGCGAAAAAGTCCCACCAGGCTCGGTCGACCGAGTTCGGGTCCTGGAGGTACTGCTGGTAGATCTCGTCGACGAGCCACTCATTGGGGCCGAAGCCAGTGGAGCTTGCCGAGCTGTTGGGGTGTTCAGGGGACTGTGGCGACACGGCGGCAACCGCCCTCTTCCGCTTCCTTTTGGGATGTTTGGACAGCGGGGATTAAGGCTACGCCTCCGACCAGTGATCGCGCAGTCCCCGGGGCTCAGGCGTCGCCCAGATCACAGTCATGACCTGCGCTTTGGCTGAAAATGTGCGTTAGAAACCGGCATCGGAGGGGAACCGACCGCTTCCGACCACCCGACAAATGCGGTCAAAAGCGGACATAGGGGGGTTTGGACCCCGGGGGCGGCTCTGTGTCGGATCTGTGACATTCGTCCACTTCACCCCCGGGGCCCGGTCAACGCGGCCGGTCAGCGCGGCCCGGGCAGCCGGACCTCGATCCGGCAGCCCCGGGCGGCCTCGGCGACCTCGATCCGCCCGCCGTGCAGGTCCACCGCCCAGCGGGCGATCGCCAGGCCGAGGCCGGTCCCGCCGTCGGCGCCCGGCCCGGCGGCGGTCGCGGTGCCGCTGCGGCCGAACCGTTCGAAGACCCTGGTCCGGTCCGCCGCCGGGATGCCGGGACCCTCGTCCTCGACCTCCAGCAGCAGCGAGCCGGGCCCCTCGTCGGGCCGGGCGCGCACCGTCACGGTGCCGCCGGGCGGGGAGTGCTTGCAGGCGTTGTCGACCAGGTTGGCGACCACCTGGTGGAGCCGCTCCGGGTCGGCGACGCCGGTGAGGCCCATCGGGCTCACCTCCAGCGCGAGCCGGACGTCTCCGCGCCGGGAGAACGCCCCGCCCGCCGTGGCGCCGTCCACGGTGACCCCGCGCAGCACGCCGTCCAGGAACTCGCGCACCTCGAAGGGGCGCGCGTCCAGGTCGACCACGCCGTCGTCGATCTTGGAGAGGTCGAGCAGATGGGTGACCAGCCGGCCGAGCCGCTCGGTCTGCTCCAGCGCGGCACCCAGGGTCGCCGGGTTCGGCTGGACGACGCCGTCGACCACGTTCTCCAGCACGGCGTGCAGCGCGGCGATCGGCGTGCGCAGCTCGTGCGAGACGTTGGCGACCAGTTCGCGGCGGTGCCGGTCGGCCGCCCCCAGGTCGGCCGCCATCTGGTTGAAGGTGGCGGCCAGCTCGCCGATCTCGTCGCGCGAGTTCACCTCGACCCGGCGGCTGTAGTCGCCGGAGGCCATCGCGCGGGCGGCGGCGGTCATGTCGCGCAGCGGGGCGGTCAGCCCGTGCGCGAGGAACTGCATGAAGAGCAGCGAGGCGATCATCGAGAAGATCATGATGATCCGGATCTGGGTCTCGGACCGGATCGCCACGACCACCATGCCGGTGGCCAGGAAGACCGACACGATCACCAGGAGGGCGAGTTTGCCCTTGATCGAGCGGACCGGGTCCAGCGGCCGGATGTCGGCCCAGACCCGTTTCGCGGCGCGGGCGGCCAGCGTGGGCGGCCGGCTGCCGTCAAGGTTCCCGTTGCGTTGCTGTGGAAAGGTCATTGGTCCCCTGTGGTCCCCCGCGTGGGTGCGCACGGCGGTCGGGACACGGGCCCCCCGGCGGCCCGGTGTCCGAGGCTTCGCCGCTACGAGAGCGGGGCCTCCAGCGCGTAGCCGACGCCGTGCACGGTGCGGATCCAGCTGGCGCCGATCTTCCGGCGCAGCGCCTTGACGTGGCTGTCGACGGTGCGGGTGCCGGAGGCGTCCGTCCAGTCCCAGACCTCGGCCAGCAGCTGCTCGCGGGTGAGCACGGCGCGCGGCTGGGCGGCCAGGCAGGCGAGCAGGTCGAACTCGGTCGGCGTCAGGTGGACGTCGCCCGAGGCGAGCCGGACCCGGCGCTGCACGTGGTCGATCTCCAGCTCGCCGAAGCGCAGGCTGCCCAGCGCGGGCGTGCGGGCGGCCTGCTGGGCGCGCTCGACGCGGCGCAGCAGCACATTGACCCGGGCGGCCAGTTCGCGCATGGAGAAGGGTTTGGTCATGTAGTCGTCGGCGCCGACGCCGAGGCCGACCAGCAGGTCCGTCTCGTCGTCCCGCGCGGTGAGCATCAGGACCGGTACCGGGCGCTGCGCCTGGATCCGGCGGCACACCTCAAGGCCGTCGAAGCCGGGCAGCATGATGTCGAGGACGACGAGGTCGGGCTGCCAGGTGTGGAAGCCGTCGACGGCGCCCGGGCCGTCGTGGGCCACGGCGACCTTGAAGCCCTCCGCGCCCAGCCGGGCCGCGATGGACTCGGCGATCGTGGGCTCGTCCTCGACCACCAGCACTCTGCGCTGACTGCTCACCGTGCCGCCGGCGTTCTGGTTGTCCTGCTGAATTTCTGTCACGGTCACGCCACCGCCCCCAGGGCTGCGGGCCGGCCACCTGTGGGGATGGCGAAGGCTCCGCTCGTAGTCTTGTTCCGTCGTGGACTGTGCCGGGTCCGCCGTCCCGTCGCGTTCCGCGGGGTCGGCGAGCGGGTGTGCGCCGCTCACTTCTCCCACACACCTCGCAGCGTACGGACAGCGGGTGATCCCCGGCAGGTGGACCGGACATTTCCGGCCCGTGGGCCGGCTCGCCGGGCCGTTCGTCGGGCCCACTCGGAAGTGGGCACGGGCCGATACCTTACCCGGCGTTTTTTCACTCCGTAACGGTATGTATGCACATCGGTTGGCACCAAGCCGCCGGTCAGCGGGGATGGGCGTGCGTATAAGGGGAGAAGGTCTGGACCAATTCGAGCACCCCGCGACCCGGTCGCTTCCAGCGTTCTCCCAGCGGGCTCCCAGTCGCCGCCCGTACCGTGGCCACGACAAATCACGGGGGTGGGATTCCCGGAACGCGCCGGTGCGTTGGACGCGCGCGGGAGCGGCGGCCGCGGGAGGCGGAGCGGAGGCGGCATGACGGAGCGACGGGTGCGCGCCGGGCGCGGCGGTCCGCCGTACGGCATGCTCCGGCACGGCCTGCGGGCCGGGGTGGTCGAGTGGCTGCTGGCCCGGGTGCCCACCCCGCGGCGCAACCCCTTCGCGCTCGGCTACCTCGCGGTGGTCGGCGCCACCACCACCTTCGCCGGACTGGCCGACCCGGACCTGGTGCGCCGGCTCCAGGAGGCGTCCAGCTCCGACGGGCACAACCTGCTGCAGCACCCGCTGCGCGCGCTGCTGCTCAGCGGCTTCTGGGTGGCCGGCCCGGACTGGGTGCCCTACCTGTGGGCCTTCGCCCTCACCGTCGCGCCGCTGGAGCGCCGGGTCGGCCCGGCCAGGGCGGCCGCCGTGTTCGCCGCCGGGCACATCGGCGCCACCCTGCTCTCCCAGGGGGTGGTGATCGTCGCGGTGGAGACCGGGCGGCTGGAGCCGGCCGCGATGGACTACCTGGACATCGGCGTCAGCTACGGCGTGCTGGCCAGCCTCGGCGCGCTGGCCGGGCTGCTGCGGCCGGGTGGGCGGGTGATCGCGCTCGGGCTGGCCGGGGTTCTGATCGTCGAGCAGATCGCCGGTGACCGGGACCTGGTCACCGGGGTCGGCCACCCGGCGGCGCTGCTGACCGGGGTGGCGCTGTGGCGGTGGCTGCGCCGCTGGGACGGGCACCGGCCGTGCCGTATCCGGCTCGGGCCGTCCGCCGAGCGCCCCCGGACGGTGCCCGCGCCGGGGTCCGCGCCGGGTCGGGCCGCCGCGCTGGACCGCGTCTGAGCCGGGTCCGGCCGCGTTTTGACGGGACCGCCAGATCTCCTTCACCGTTCGCTCACGGCGAACGAGGTCCGGGGAACATCCGGCGACCGCAAAGCCTTAGTCAGGTCGACTCAAGTTCGCTGACTGGGGAGAGATCATGGCATCGACGTCCACTCCGCTCACCCTGCCCGTGCTGCCGCTCGATGACGAGGTCGTCCTGCCGGGCATGGTCGTCCCGCTGGACCTGAAGGACACCGAGGTCCGCGCCGCCGTCGAGGCCGCGCGGGCCGCCGCCACCGGCAAGCCCCAGGTCCTCCTGGTTCCGCGGGTGGACGGCTCGTACGCGGCGGTCGGCACCCTCGCCACCGTCGAGCAGGTCGGCCGGCTGGCCGACGGCGACCCGGCGGCGCTGGTCCGCGCGGTGCGCCGGGTGCGGATCGGCGTCGGCACCACCGGGCCCGGCGCCGCGCTCTGGGTGGAGACCACGCCGTTCCGGGAGTCCTCGGTCGGCACCCCGGTGGCCGGGCGGGCCGCCGAACTGGTCAGGGAGTACAAGAGCCTGTCCACCCAGTGGCTGCGCAAGCGCGGCGCCTGGCAGGTCGTCGACCGGGTGGCCGCCATCGAGGGCGTCGGCGAGCTCGCCGACAACATCGGCTACGCGTCCTTCGTCACCGCCGAGCAGAAGCTCAAGGTGCTGCTGGAGGCCGACCAGGTCGCGCGACTGGAGTACGCGCTCGGCCTGCTCCGCGACCACCTCGCCGAGGAGGAGGTCAACGACACCATCCGCAAGGACGTCGAGGAGGGCGTGGCCAAGCAGCAGAAGGAGTTCCTGCTCCGCCGCCAGCTGGAGGCCGTCCGCAAGGAGCTGGCCGAGCTGAACGGCGACCCGGCCGGCGAGGAGGACGACTACCGCGCCCGGGTCGAGGCCGCCGACCTGCCCGAGAAGGTCCGCGAGGCCGCGCTCAAGGAGGTCGACAAGCTGGAGCGCTCCAGCGAGCAGTCGCCCGAGGGCTCGTGGATCCGCACCTGGCTGGACACCGTCCTGGAGCTGCCCTGGAACGAGCGTACCGAGGACTCCTACGACATCGCCGGCGCCCGGGCGGTGCTGGACGCCGACCACGCCGGGCTGGCCGACGTGAAGGAGCGGATCGTCGAGTACCTGGCCGTCCGCAAGCGCCGGGCCGACCAGGGGCTCGGGCTGGTCGGCGGCCGTCGCGGCGGCGCGGTGCTGGCGCTGGTCGGCCCGCCCGGCGTCGGCAAGACCTCGCTCGGAGAGTCGGTGGCCCGCGCCATGGGCCGCGAGTTCGTCCGGGTCTCGCTCGGCGGCGTCCGGGACGAGGCGGAGATCCGCGGCCACCGGCGCACCTACGTCGGAGCGCTGCCCGGCCGGCTGGTCCGCGCCATCAAGGAGGCCGGCTCGATGAACCCGGTCGTCCTGCTCGACGAGATCGACAAGGTCGGCTCCGACTACCGGGGCGACCCGGCCGCCGCCCTGCTGGAGGTGCTCGACCCCGCGCAGAACCACACCTTCCGCGACCACTACCTGGAGGTCGAGCTGGACCTCTCCGACGTGGTCTTCCTCGCCACCGCCAACGTCCTGGAGGCCATCCCCGAGCCGCTGCTCGACCGGATGGAGCTGGTCCGGCTGGACGGCTACACCGAGGACGAGAAGGTCGTCATCGCCCGCGACCACCTGCTCCCGCGCCAGCTGGAGAAGGCCGGACTGGGGGAGGCGGAGGTCGCGGTCGACGAGCCGGCGCTGCGCAGGCTCGCGGGGGAGTACACCCGCGAGGCGGGCGTGCGGAACCTCGAACGGGCCGTCGCCCGGGTGCTGCGCAAGATCGCCGCGCAGAACGAGCTGGGCGAGCGCGAGCTGCCCGCCACGATCGGCGCCGACGACCTGCGCGCCCTGATCGGCCGGCCGCACCACGTGCCGGAGGCGGCCCAGGAGCCCGCCGAGCGGCGCACCGCGGTGCCCGGCGTGGCCACCGGCCTGGCGGTCACCGGAGCCGGCGGCGACGTCCTCTACATCGAGGCCTCGCTCGCCGACGCCGAGACCGGCGGCACCGGGCTGACCCTGACCGGCCAGCTGGGCGACGTCATGAAGGAGTCGGCGCACATCGCGCTCTCCTACCTGCGCTCGCGCGGCGCCGAGCTGGAGCTGCCGGTCACCTCGCTGCGCGACCGCGGCGTGCACCTGCACGTCCCGGCCGGGGCCGTCCCCAAGGACGGGCCGAGCGCCGGCATCACCATGACCACGGCGCTGGCCTCGTTGCTCTCCGGGCGCAAGGTCCGCAACGAGGTGGCGATGACGGGTGAGGTGTCGCTGACCGGGCGGGTGCTGCCGATCGGCGGGGTGAAGCAGAAGCTGCTCGCCGCCGACCGGGCGGGGATCACCACGGTGATCATCCCCAAGCGCAACGAGCCCGACCTGGACGACGTCCCGGCGGAGGTGCTGGAGCGGCTGACCGTCCACCCGGTCGCGGACGTCCGGGAGGTGCTGGAGCTGGCCCTGGAGCCGGCCGGCGTGCTGGTGGCGGCGGCCTGACGGCCCGGCCCGCGGCCTGACCGGCCCACCCGGCGGCCCGTCCTGTTCCGGCGGTGACGCC
>NZ_BAAAKJ010000202.1:0-9041 GCF_039527695.1 Kitasatospora putterlickiae | reverse complement strand
CGTGCCAGACTGCGAAGGTGCCGTCCTTGACCCAGCGCGTCCTGGCCCGGGTGCCGGAGCGGGTGCGACCCGTCCTGGTCCGGCACCGGAGCCTGGTGAAGTTCCTGCTGGTCGGCAGCGGCTGCTTCGTCCTGACGCTGCTGATCAACTACGCGCTGCGGCTCACCGTGCTGGAGCGCAAGCCGGTGCTGGCGCTCACCCTGGCGACGGTGGCCGGCACCGGCGTCTCCTACCTGCTCAACCGGCGGTGGAGCTTCCGCTCCGCCTGGCGGCGGCGCGAACCGCTGCTGTTCCTGCTCGTGAGCACCGTCGCCATCGGCGTCAACGTGCTGCCGCTGATCGCCTCGCGCTACCTGCTGGACCTGCGCGAGCCGTGGGTCAGCCCGGTCACCCGGGAACTGGCCGACTTCCTGAGCGGCATGGTGCTGGGCACCTTCGCGGCGATGCTGTTCCGCTTCTGGGCCATGCGGCGCTGGGTGTTCACCCGGGTGGAGCAGTCCGTCGTCCTGGGCCCCGTCGGCGCGAGGCCCGGGGCCACGGGCACCGTCGGCGCGCGGCCCGGGGGTGTGGGTCCGCAGCCGGGCGCGCGGGTGCGGTCGGCGGAGGCCGGAGCGGGTGAGGGCGATGGGTGAGCCGGGCGGATCCGGCGGGACCGGGCCGGCGAGCCAGCAGGGGATGCGCCGCAGCAATCTGGCCCTGGTGCTCCGGTTCATCTCCCGCACCCCGCGCTCGCGCGCCGAGGTGGCCGCCGAGAGCGGGCTCACCCGGGCCGCCGTCTCCTCGCTCGCCGAGGAGCTGATCGCGGCCGGACTGGTCGTCGAGGAGGGCCCGGCCGCCCCCAGCGGCAAGGTCGGCCGCCCCGGCACCGCGCTCGGGCTCAACCCGGACGGCCCGGCAGGCCTCGGCGCCGAGATCGGGGTCGAGCACCTGGGCACCTGCGTGGTCGACCTGCGCGGCGAGGTCCGCGCCTGGCGCCGCCAGGAGATCCGCAACCGGGGCCGGGAGCCCGCCGCCGTCATGGCCGACCTCGCCGAACTGCTCCGCCGGGCCGCCATCGACGCCGGACTGCGCCCGGCCGGGCTGGCCCTGGCCGTGCCCGGACTGGTCGGCGCCGAGGGCGCGCTGCTCCAGCGGGCCGCCAACCTGGACTGGCGGGACGTCGCGGTCGCCGCCGAGCTGAGGCTGGCGCTGCACGCCGCCGGCGCCGGCGAACTGGCCGGGCTCCCGCTGCGGGCCGACAACGAGGCCAACCTGGGCGGCCTCGCCGAGCTCTGGCTGGGCGGCGGACCGGAACACTTCCTGCACGTCTCCGCCGAGGCGGGGATCGGCTCGGCGATCATCGTCGACGGCCGGCTGCTGCGCGGCGCGCGCGGCTACGCGGGCGAGCTGGGCCACGTCCCGGTGCACCCGGAGGGGCCGCGCTGCGCGTGCGGGGCGCACGGCTGCCTGGAGCAGTACGCGGGGGAGGCGGCGGTGCTGCGCGCGGCCGGGCTGGAGGGCATCCGGGGCGACTGGGTGGCGCTGCTCGCCGAGCGGGCCGGGGCCGAGGACCGGGAGGTGCGGACGGCGCTCGACGGCGCCGGGACCGCGCTGGGCATCGCGGCGGCCGGGGCGGTCAACCTGCTGGACCCGGCGGAAGTGGTGCTGGGCGGCGGCTACGCCCAGCTGGCGCCCTGGCTGCTGCCCGCGATGCGGGCCGAGCTGGCCGCCCGGGTGACCGTCCGCCCCTGGTCGGCCGAGCGGCTGACGGTCTCCCGGCTGGGCCGCCGCGGCCCCCTGCTGGGGGCCGCGGTCGGCGTGGTCCGTTCGCTGCTCGCCGACCCGGGGCGGCTGCAGCCGTAGACCTCAGTCCTCGACCAGCTGGCGGCTCAGACGCGAGGGCCGGCCGAGGACGGCGGCGAAGGTGACGCCGACGCCGACGAGCGCCCAGACCAGCAGGACCAGCAGCGGCTGGGTCAGGTTGGTGCTGTCGAAGTAGGCGATCGAGCGGGCCGCGTCGGTGCCGGCGCCGTTCGGGAACCAGGCTCCGATCGCCCGCCAGAACGGCGGCATCATCGGCGGCGGGAAGACCCCGCCGGCGCTCGGGTTGCCGAGCACCACGAAGACCAGCACCGCGATGCCGATGCCGATGATGTCGAACAGGCACTGCAGCGCCATGGTGAAGGCGCCGACCGCGAAGACCACCAGCGCGCCGAGCGCGGACATCGCCCAGAACGAGCCGGGCAGCGCGTCCAGGACCGTCTGGACGATGAGCGCGCCGCCGACGCCGGCCGCGAGCGAGTACAGCGCCAGGGTGCCGAGCCGGATCAGCGCCCGGTGGGCGTTGGCCGGCTTGGCACCGGCGCTGACGCCGAGGATCGAGGCGACCAGGTAGCCGCCGACGCACCATCCGATCACCAGGTAGAAGGAGGAGAGGCCGTTGGCGTCGCCCTCGGCGAGCGGCACGACGTCCTGGACCACGACCGTGCGGCCCTGGCTCTTCTCCAGGCCGGTGACGATGGTCTCGGCGGCCCGGGCGGCGGACGGCCCGCGCGCGTTGGCGATCAGCAGCACGTCCTCGGTGGACGTCGGGTTCACCACCAGCGCGGCGTAGATCTTCTGGTCCTTGAGCTGCTGGGTGGCGCTCTCCGCGTCCGGCGCGGTGGAGGCCTTCACGGCCTCGTCCGGGATCGACTCCAGGCCCTGGACCAGCTGGGGGGCGACCTGAGGCGGGGCGACCACCGCGATCGACAGCTCGTGCGGCTTCGGCTGGTGCAGCGCGCCCACGTAGGAGGTGACGAAGCCCAGCTGGAGGAGCAGCACGCCGATCACCAGCAGCGCGGCGCGCGGGGTGACGGCGCCCTTCAGCTCGGCGGTGAAGCCCTTCTTCGGTGCCGGCTCGGCCGCGCGCTCCGGTGCCGCGGCGGGCCCTGGTTCCTGCTGCCCTGGGGCGGTCATGCACATCTCCTTGCGTATCGGGGGAAACCGGGTACTTAATAGCATGAACTAGTTTCGCCGAGGTTTCTCCCGCGCCGGGGGCGCGCGAGGTGTGCTGCGGGATACTTGCGCGGTGAGTACGCCGAACGAAGGTCCGGGCGAGGGTCCGGACGAAGGCCGCGACGACGGCCAGGACGAGGACCCGCTGCTGGCGGTGGAGCGCGAGGTGGGGGTGCTGTTCCGGCGCGGCCGGGCCCGGATGTCCGAGCTCTCCCGCCGGGTCCACCCGCAGCTGGAGGGCATGGCGTACAGCCTGCTGAGCTACGTCGAGCAGACCGGGTCGGTGCGGGTGACCGACGTCGGCGTGCACTTCGCGGTCGGCAAGGCGACGATCAGCCGGCAGATCCGGGCGCTGGAGGACCTGGGCCTGCTGGCCCGGGAGACCGACCCGCAGGACCGCCGCTCCGCGCGGGTCTCGCTCACCGAGGACGGCCGGCGGCGCTTCCTGGTCGCCCGGGCCGCCCGGATGGGCCGGGTGCGGGAGCTGATGGGCGGCTGGCCGGAGGAGGACGTGGTGCGCTTCGCCGAGCTGCTGCACCGTTTCAACGACGTGGTGGGCGAGGCGGCGGCCGCACCGGCCGGCTGAGCGGTGGACGCGTGGGCCCGGGCCGGGAACGGTCCGGGCTTTACTTGTTCTTGACGAATGTTGCCCAAGTCAACCATCGCGCTTATGGTTGCCACAGGCAACTATTCCGAAGGACCTCGATGACCGTCACCGCCACGCCTGCCGCGACCGGAGCCGCCGACACGACCGACCAACCGATGACGCACCGGCAGGTGATGGAGGCCCTCTCCGGCCTGCTGCTGGGCCTCTTCGTCGCCGTGCTCTCGTCGACCGTCGTCTCCAACGCGCTGCCGCGGATCCTCACCGACCTGCACGGCGGCCAGTCCGCCTACACCTGGGTGATCACCGCGACCCTGCTCACCCTCACCGCCTCCACCCCGATCTGGGGCAAGCTCTCCGACCTCGCCAGCAAGAAGCTGCTGCTGCAGATCGCGCTGGTGATCTACATCGCCTCCTCCGCGCTGGCCGGCCTCTCCCAGAACACCGGGCAGCTGATCGCCTGCCGCGCCCTCCAGGGCATCGGCGCCGGCGGTGTCACCGCCCTCGCCCAGATCTGCCTGGCCGCGATGGTCCCGCCGCGCGAGCGCGGCCGGTACAGCGGCTACTTCGGCGCCGTCTTCGCACTGGCCACCATCGGCGGCCCGCTGATCGGCGGCGTCATCGTGGACACCTCCTGGCTCGGCTGGCGCTGGTGCTTCTACGTCGGCATCCCGTTCGCGCTGCTCGCGATCATGGTGCTGCAGCGCACCCTGAAGCTGCCCGTGGTCAAGCGCCAGGTGAGGATCGACTACCTCGGCGCGCTGGTGATCACCGCCTCGGTCAGCCTGCTGATGATCTGGATCACCCTGGCCGGCAAGAACTACGCCTGGCTCTCCTGGCAGACCGCGGCCATGGTCGGCGGCGGCCTGCTGCTCGGCGCGCTCGCCGTCGTCGTCGAGCGCCGCGCCGCCGAGCCGATCATCCCGCCGCACCTGTTCCAGCACCGGACGGTCACCCTCGCCGCGCTGGCCAGCGTCCTGGTCGGCATCGGGATGTACGGCGCGACCACTTTCCTCAGCCAGTACTTCCAGCTCGCCCGGGAGAAGTCCCCGACGGTGGCCGGCCTGATGACCCTGCCGATGATCCTCGGCCTGGCCGTCTCCTCCACCGTCGCCGGCAAGCTGATCACCAAGTACGGCAAGTGGAAGGCCTACCTGGTCAGCGGCACGCTGCTGCTGGCGATCGGCTTCGGCCTGCTCGGCACCGCCCGGGCCGACACCCACTACGGCCTGCTCTCCCTCTACATGGCGATCACCGGCGTCGGCCTCGGCCTGACCATGCAGAACCTGGTGCTCGCGGTGCAGAACACCGTGCCGCGCGCGGAGCTCGGCGCGGCCAGCTCGGTCGTCACCTTCTTCCGCACCATGGGCGGCGCGATGGGCGTCTCGGCGCTCGGCGCGCTGATGAACAACCGGGTCGGCCACTACCTCGCCGAGAACCTGGCCAATGCGGGCGTCCCGGCGGGCGGCGGCTCGCTCGGCGGCGGCATCCCGGACCTGCACAAGCTGCCCGCGCCGCTGGTGCCGCTGGTCACCGACGCCTTCGGGCACGGGGTCGGCGTGGTCTTCCTGGTCGCGGCGCCGTTCGCGCTGCTGGCCTTCGTCACCGTGCTGTTCATCCGCGAGACCGTGCTGCGCACCGGCCAGGAGTAGGCCGGGCACGCCGGAGGGCCGGAAGTGGATCACCACTTCCGGCCCTTCCGGCGTCCTGGGGGCGGCTCCCCGCCCCGCCGTCCGCGCGGCCGTGGCGCCGTCTCGGCCGGGGCCTGCGCGGTTGTGCCGCCGTCCGGGGCGGGGCCCGGGTGCCCGTGCGGCGACGCCAGAAGGCCGGGAGCGTGGTTCCGCTCCCGGCCCTCCGGCGTTCCGTCCGTGCCGCTACTTGTTGGCGATCAGCGTCAGTCCGTAGAGGACGGCCGCGCCGCAGACGGCGAAGCAGGCGTACGCGCCGGCCAGGGCCAGCCGGCCGCCGGTCACCGGGGCGTTCGGGCCGGCCGCCGCGCGGCGCGCGGTGAGCGAGGCCTCACGGCGGGACAGGGCCAGGATGCCGAGCGCGAAGACGGCGACCACGCCGACGGTGATGCCGAAGCTGATGCCGGCGGTCTGGGCCAGGGCGTTCCACTTGATGTGCATGGTGTTCGAGCTCCTCAGCCGGCGGCGGTCAGGCCGCGACCGTGGTCGAGGCGGGGGTGGTCGGGGCGGCCTGCGCGGCGGGCACGGTGGCCGGGCCGACCTCAACGGGGGTGACGTCGGCGGTGGTGTCGTTGACGTTGTCCGCGCCGACCGGCTGGCGGCGGGAGATGACCCACATCGCTCCCGAGCCGGCCACCAGCACGGCGCCGACCAGGGCGACGCCCCAGTTGCCCCGCTCGGCGAGGTAGGCGGCGAGTCCGCCCACGGTGGCGGCGGCGGGCAGGGTCAGGCCCCAGGTGTAGACCATGCGGCGGACCATGCCCCAGCGCAGCTCGGCCTTCGGGCCGCCGAGGCCGGCGCCCATGATGCCGCCGGAGCAGACCTGGGTGGTGGAGAGGCCGAAGCCCATGCTGGAGGAGGTCAGGATGACCGTCGCGGCGGCCGACTCGGAGGCGAAGCCCTGACGCGGGGTGATGTCCGCGAGGCCGCTGCCCATCGAGCGGATGATCCGCCAGCCGCCCATGTAGGTGCCGAGCGCGATCGCGGCACCGGCCGAGACGATGACCCAGGTGGGGGGCAGCGCGCCCTTGGGCAGGGCGCCGACCGAGACCAGGGTCAGGGTGATGATGCCCATCGTCTTCTGGGCGTCGTTGGTGCCGTGCGCCAGCGAGATCAGCGAGGAGGAGAAGATCTGGCCGGTGCGGAAGCCCTTGCCGACGGTCTCCTCGCCGCTCTTGCGGGTGATCGCGAAGGCGAGCTTGGTGGCGCCCCACGAGGCCAGGCCGGCCACCAGCGGGGAGGCGACCGCCGGGATGAGGATCTTGCTGACCACGGTGTCGAAGTTGACGCCGTTGGCGCCGACACCGACCACGGTGGCGCCGATCAGGCCGCCGTAGAGCGCGTGCGAGGAGCTCGACGGCAGGCCGCGCAGCCAGGTCAGCAGGTTCCAGAGGATGGCACCGGCCAGTGCGGCGAAGATGATCTCCGGGTGGATCCCGGTCTTTTCGTTGACGATGCCGCCGGAGATGGTGGTGGCGACCTTCACGGAGAGGAACGCGCCCGCGAAGTTGAGCAGGGCCGCGATGGTGACCGCGACCTTCGGCCGGAGGGCTCCTGTCGCGATGGAGGTGGCCATCGCGTTGGCGGTGTCGTGGAACCCGTTGGTGAAGTCGAAGGCGAGCGCCGTGATGATCACAACGGCCACCAGGAACGAGATGTGTTCCATACCCAAACAATCGTCGTAGTTGTCGCACTGATGTTGGTGTCGTGCGCGACGGTAGGGACGCTTGGTGAACGGAAGGTGAACTGGCATCGGAATCAAGGTTCCGACGGTGTCGAGGGGGTTGCCGAGGCCTTTCCGATGGGTGGCGTCCGCCGTGCTGAGCTGGACATTAGTGGAGATCCGTCCGCTTCGCCCCTTTTGCTGAGAGCTGCCTCACAGCGCGGGCGAAAAGTTCATCGAGCCGTACGGGCGCGGTCTGTTTCCGGCGGGTAACCCGTGGCAGGATCAGCCGGAGGTCCGGGGACGCCGGAGCGGGCGGACGGGGAGGACGACACCCATGGGCGGGGCGGTAGGGCGTGCGGAGCCGACGGACGGAAGACTGACGGGCGGTTCCGGCCTCCCCGGTGGCAGGCGGCCGGCCTGGGTCCGGGCCGCACTGCGCTGCGGCGCGGTCCTCGCGGCGGCCGCCCTGTCGTTGCCGCTGGCCGCCGGTGCGGCCTGGGCCGACCCGGTTCCGGCGGCGCCCACCGCTCCCGCGGCCCCCGTGGATCCGGCGGCTCCTCCGGTCGCCGACCCCGGCGGTGACCCGCTCGCCCAGGCCAAGGCCACCCTCGGCCCGCTGCTCGACCAGCTGCACGCGCTCTACCAGGGCGCCGAGGCCGCCACCGAGCAGTACAACGCGGCCGTCGACAAGGTCGCCCAGCAGCAGGCCGCGCTCGCCGAGCTCAAGGGCAAGCTGGAGCGCCAGCAGAAGCAGGTCGACGCCGGCACGGACGTCGCCGCGCAGCTCGCCGCCGCCCAGTACCGCAACGGCTCCGCCTCCGCGTACGCCGAGCTGCTGCTTTCCAAGGACCCGTACGAGGCCGTCACCATCGCCGAGCTGCTCGCCGCCGCCAGCCGCTCGCAGAACGAGTTCCTCAGCAAGCTGACCACCGACCGCGACGCGCTGGGCGTGCTGCAGAAGCAGAACGAGGAGGCGCTCAGTACCTCGCGGACCCTGGTCACCCAGCAGGACGCTGCCAAGGCCAAGGTCGCCGCCGACCTCGCGGCCGTCGAGCAGCTGGTCTCCTCGCTCACCGGCGCCCAGCGCGCCGAGCTGGAGAAGGTGGAGAAGGCCAAGGCGGACGAGGCCCAGCTGGCCTTCCTCGCCTCCGGCGTGCTCGGCCAGGGCGAGCGCACGCCGTCGCTGTCCGGGCGGGCCGCGGTCGCCTACGCGCTCGCCCAGCTGGGCAAGCCGTACGTGTGGGGCGGCGCCGGGCCGGACGTGTTCGACTGCTCGGGGCTCACCTCGCAGGCCTGGCTGCACGCCGGCAAGCCGATCCCGCGCACCAGCCAGGAGCAGTGGGCGCAGCTCCAGCACATCCCGCTCAACCAGCTGCGGCCGGGCGATCTGATCATCTACTTCGAGGGCGCCACGCACGTCTCGATGTACATCGGCGGCGGGCTCGTCGTGCACGCGCCGCGTCCGGGCTCGTACGTCAAGGTCGGGCCGATCGGGGCCAACCCGATCCTCGGCGCGGTGCGGCCCGACCCGGACGGGGCGGCCGACGACGCGGGTGGCGTGTGGAAGATCCCGGACCTGCCGGCCGGCTGGGACGCGGTCACCCCGATCGCGTCCAGTCCGCTCAACCAGCTTCCGGTGGACCCCGGCACGCCGGTGCCGCCGGTGACCCCGCTGCTGCCGGCGACCCCGGAGACCCCGGGGACCCCTTCGACCCCGGTACCGCCGACCACCCCGACCCCGGGCACGGACCCGTCCACGCTGCCCCCCACTCCGGGCACCACCCCGGACCCGACCGCCACCGGCACGCCGAGCACCACCCCGACGGGCACGCCCACGGGGACGCCCACCGAAACCCCGACCGGCACGCCCACGGGGACGCCGACCGGGACGCCCACCGAAACCCCGACCGGCACCCCCACCGGGACGCCGACGGGCACGCCGACCGACAACCCGTCGTCGGCCCCCGCCGGCACCGGCTCGCCCACCGCCACCGGTTCCTCCTCCGCCGCAGCGAAGGCCACCGGCACCGCCTCGGCCTCCGGCACCCTCTCGCCCAACCAGAACTGACCCCGGGGAGGCCGGGCTTCGAGACCCCTCTCGAAGCCC
>NZ_BAAAKJ010000201.1:5403-7706 GCF_039527695.1 Kitasatospora putterlickiae | reverse complement strand
GGCGGCGCTGGACCTGGCCCGGGGGCTGCTGTCGGCGGCGGCCGGCGAACCGGGCGCGGTGGAGGCGTTCACCCTGGCCCGGGACCGCTGGCGGGACATCGGGCGCCCGTACGAGGCGGCGCGGGCCGACGAGCGGATCGCCGTCGCGCTGGCGCCCGTCGACCGGGCCCGGGCGGCGGAGCGGATGACGGCCGCCGAGCGGGTCTACCTGGACCTGGGGGCGACCACCGACACCGCCCGGTGCCGCAAGCTGCGCCGGGACCTCGATCTCGGGGGAATCGGCTCGCCGGGGCGCCGGGGCTACGGCAAGCGGTTGTCGCCGCGTGAGCGGCAGGTGGCGGAGCTGCTCGCACAGGGCGCCGCGAACCAGGACATCGCCCAGGCGCTCTTCCTGTCCCCGCGCACGGTGGAGCATCATGTCGCGAACGTGCTGCACAAGCTGGGCACCAGCCGGGCCGGGACGGCGCAGGCGCTGGCCCGGGCCGGCTCCGAGGACGAAGGCGGGCCGGCCGACTGATCCGGGCCCTCCCCGCAGCGTTCCCGGGAAGCGATAGGTAGTCACCCGCATTGATCCGGCCGGGCCGGACCGGTTCCCTGGTGGACACGGCGAGCGAGCGGGGCAGCCGCTCCCCGACCAGGAGGGATCCCAGATGAGTGCACGTCACCACGCGCCGAGCGCGACCGCCATCCAGGCCGAGGACGGACCGGCCCCGGCCGGGGCCACCGTCCGGATCTCTCCGTCCCCCCGCAAGGCCGGGAACCATCCGCTCGCGCTGGTCCGGCTGGCCCGGCTGAGCCGGTCCGGCCCCGCGCACTGGGCGCACTGAGGACGCCGAGTGCGCTGAGCGCACCCATCCCCGGCTCCACCGCGTGCGGGCGGCGGAGCCGGGGACGTTCACAGGACGACGAAGGGCCCTGTCCGGACTGCCGGGCAGGGCCCTGGCCGTGTGGTCGGCCGGCGGGTGTCAGCAGCCGACCGGAACGGTGACGGTGGCGGTGGCGGGCGGCCAGCCCCACTCGGTGGTCTCCAGGGTGCCCGTGACGTTCGACCCGCACGGCGCGGTGACGGTCAGGGTGCCGACCGCGGTGCCGCTGTAGGCGACGAGGACGGTGGGCGTGATGGTGCCGAGCGTGGCGCCGCCGGCCACCGAGGCGGTCAGCCGGTAGGGGACCGTCCGGGCCGTCCAGCCGATGCTGCCGGGCGTGGTCCGGCCGTAGAAGGTGACCTGGTCACCGCTGACGGTGGCGCAGATCTCGTTGACCACCACGCCCCGGTACCCGGTGACGCAGAGGGCCCCGGGGTTGCCCGGGCCCTGGGGCGCGTCGGCGGCGAAGGCGGTGCCCTGGGCGGCGGCACCGGCGGTGCTCAGGACGGCGCTGGTGGCGAGGATGGCGAGGAGCCGGTTCATCGGGTGATTCCCGTTTCATGGGTAGGGGCGACGGCGTGAAGCCATGTGACATTTCATGCTTCACACTGCACATGCTGGCATCGATTCAGGCGGAATTTCTAATTCCACCCTCTCTTTTGAAGCCCGCCAGCCATTTCAGCCTTTTGATGACCGAATCTGGCCACCCGCTTGCCCTTCATGGCTCCAGGGTTTCCGTCCGTGAAGAGTTCATTGCGACCGTTGCCGGGCCTCGCGCCGCCGCGCAGGATGAACGGGCCCGGCCGCGCGGACCGACGCGCGGCGGACGGGCGGCCGACTGGAGGCGATCGTCGTCGTGTCCGCACAGCAGCTCCATCTCGCCGTACTCCCACCCGGCCCCGTCGGCCTCGACGGGCTCACCGGGCTCGCCCGCACCGCCGAACGCGGCGGGTTCGACCTCCTCCTGCTGCCCGAGACGGCGCCGCCCGGCCCCGAGGTCCTGACCGCCCTCGGCACCCTCGCCGCCGGCACCACCCGGCTCGGCCTGGCCGCCGCCCTCGGCCCGGCCGGCCACCAACCGTACGAGCTGGCCCGGCGGCTGGCCACGCTCGACCACCTCAGCGAAGGACGGGCGGCCTGGAGCCTGACGACCGGCCCCGCCGACGCCGACACCGGGCGGCTCCGGCACGCCGTCCTCCCCCAGGACGCCGACCGGCCCGCCCACGCCGCCGAGTTCCTGCGCGCGGCCCGGACGTTGTGGGACAGCTGGGCGGAGGACGACCTCCCGGCCGACCCCGCCGACGGCGCCTTCGTCCGGCCCGGCGCGGGCGCGTTCGCCCACCACGGCCCGCACTTCGACCTCAGCGGCCGGTTCACCACACCGCGCGCGCCGCAGGGCCACCCGGTCGTCCTGCGGAGCGTCGCGTCCGCGCAGGA
>NZ_BAAAKJ010000201.1:1174-5381 GCF_039527695.1 Kitasatospora putterlickiae | reverse complement strand
CGCCGATGTGGCGATCGTCCCGTACACCGGGCCCGCCGAGGCCCGGGCGCTCCGCCAGGACCTCGCCGAACGGCTCTCCGCGCACGGCCGGTCCCCCGGCGCGCTCAGGGTCCTCACCGCCGTCACCTACGCGCTCGGCGGCGCGCCCGCCACCGCGCGGGAGGGCGCCGCCGACATCGCCGGCACACCGGGCGAGGTCGCCGACGCGCTCACCGCGTACGCCCGCGACGGCGGTTCGGACGGCTTCCTGCTCACCCCGCACCCCGCCGCCGGCCCGCTGGACGAGTTCGTCGACCAGGTGGTGCCGCTGCTCCGGGCGCGCGGCGCGCACCGCACCGGGTACACCGGCACCACCCTCCGCGACCACCTCGGGCTCGCCCGGACCCGCCGACCGAGCCGGGAGACCGCCGCATGACCGACCCCCTGAGCCCCGTTCAGGACCAGCCGCCGCTGCACCTCGCCGTCGCCCTGGACGGGGCCGGCTGGCACCCGGCCGCCTGGCGCGCCGAGGGCGCCCGCCCCGGCGAGCTGTTCACCGCCGGGTACTGGGCCGACCTGGTGACGGAGGCCGAAAGCGGCCTGCTCGACCTGGTCACCTTCGAGGACGCCCTGGCCGTCCAGTCCGTGAGCCTGCGCGGGCCCGACGAGCGCACCGACCAGGTGCGCGGCCGGCTCGACGCCGTCCTGATCGCCGCCCGGGTCGCGCCGCTGACCTCGCGGATCGGGCTGGTGCCCACCACCAACGTCACCCACACCGAGCCGCTCCACCTCTCCGCGGCCCTCGCCACCCTCGACCAGGCCGCCCCCGGCCGGGCCGGCTGGCGCCCGCAGGTCTCCGCCCGCGCCGACGACGCCGCCCACTTCGGCCGCCCCGCCCCGGCGACGCTCGCCGAGGCCGACCTCGCCTCCCCCGAGACGATCTCCGGCCGCCTCTCCCCGCTCTTCGACGACGCCGCCGAGGTGCTGGCCACCGTCCGCCGGCTCTGGAACGGCCGCGACCACGACCTGCCCGTCACCGTCCTCGCCCACGCCCGCATCCCGTACGAACTGGCGGCCAGGGGCGGCGACGTCGCGTTCATCACCCCGCGCTCCCCCGACGACGCGGCCGCGATCCTCACCGAGGTCGCGACCGCCGCCACCGCCGTCGACCGGCCCGCCGACCGCCCCCTCAAGGTCTTCGCCGACCTCCTGGTCCTGCTCGACGACCGCCCCGGCGAGGCCGCCCGCCAGAAGGCGCGGCTCGACGAGCTCGACGGCGCCCCGCTCGCCTCCGACGCCGAGGTCTTCGCCGGCACCCCCGGCGAACTCGCCGACCTCCTCCTCGCCTGGCGCACCGTGGAGACGGCCGGCCTGCGCCTGGACGGCTTCCGGCTGCGCCCCGCCCGCCTCCCCCACGACCTCCTGGCGATCACCCGCGCGCTCGTCCCCGAACTCCAGCGCCGCGGCGCCTTCCGCACCGCCTACCGGTCCGCCGCCCTCCACGGCCGCCTCGGCCTGACGGCCCGGTAGGACGGCGGCCGTGACGGGGCCGGCCGGACCGATGACTCCCTCGGTCCGGCCGGCCCGCGGACGTCAGGCGCGGGTGACCTTGCCCGTGGTGCCGGCGGTCCCGGGGTGTCGGTGCGGGGTCGTAGATTCGGCGCGACAGAGCAGGAGTCGAGCGCATCTTGGACAGGACGGCGAGCCCGATGAACCCCGCGACCCCGAACCCCCCGAGCTCCCCCGGCGACGCGCACGGCGTCGCGCTGACGGAGCGCGCCATCGCCTCCGTCGCGGCCGATCCGCACCGGCCGATCCTGGACTACGGGCCGTGGGCCGGGCCGTGGCTGACCGGGGAGCCGGAGCCGCTGGCGGCCGGACCGCTGGCCGGGGCGGTGTTCCCGAGCGGGCGGCCGCTGCCGCCGAGCCTGCGGCGGTGGCTGGCGTTCGACGCCGGGCTGCTGCGCCGGTTCGGGTGGCTCGACGGGGACGGGCGGTTCACGCCGCGGTCGCTGGGCGAGCTGGCGCGGGACGAGTTCGGGGACCTCTGGGGCTCGTGCTTCGACACCGTCTCGGACCGCTTCGACGAGTGCTTCCTGCTGCCGGGCGGGTCGGACTCCCGCCGCGTGCTGGCGACCGGGGTGGGCGACGAGCACGGCGAGTACCCGGTGTTCGCGCTGGACACCGACGACATCCCGTGCGTCGAGCTGATGTACCCGGGGCTGGACGTCTACCTGGCCGACACCTCGGGCGTCATCACCGTCGAACTCGACGGGTACTCCTGCCTGGCCCGCGACCCCGCGTACGCCCGGCGGATGCTCACCCACGCGGGCCACGTGTTCGGCGGCGGGTTCGCCGAGGAGTGCCTGCCCGACCTCTGACGCGGGACCGGGCGGAAGGGGCGTGACAGACTTGTCCGTCATGGGTGAGAGCGTGCCGCTGCTGGTGGTGGACGGGGCCAATGTGGTCGGGTCGGTGCCGGACGGCTGGTGGCGGGACCGGCGGGCGGCGGCGGAGCGGCTGCGGGACGCGCTCGCGGCGGTCGGCGGTCGTGGGCTGGGCGGCGAGGGGGCCGGTCCGCCCGGATGGGCGCGGACGGGGCCGCTGGAGGTCGTGCTGGTCGTGGAGGGCGCCGCCCGGGGGGTCGCGGCGACGCCGGAGGTGCGGGTCGAGGCCGCGCCCGGCAGCGGCGACGATCTGATCGTCGACCTGGTCGCGGCGGCGCTGGCCGCGAGCCCCGGACGGAACTGCCTGGTCGTCACCGCCGATCGCGGACTGCGCGCCCGGGTCACCGTTCTCGGTGCCGCGGTGGCGGGGCCCCGGGCGGTCCGGCCGGTCTGAGCCGGGAACGGGTCACGGCGCCGGGGGCGGCCGGCCGTACAGCTCGGCCATCGCCCCCGGCAGGGGCGGGCCGCCGGGATCCGCCGCGCGCCGGGCGGCGACCGAGGTGGGCAGCATCACCACCGCGACGAGCAGCGCCGCGACGGCGAAGGCGGCGAACCCGGCGATGCTGAGCGGCAGCGCCATCCAGGTGCTGAGCCAGGTCACCAGCCACAGCTTCAGCAGGTTGCCCGCCGTGGCGACCGCCAGACCGGCCGCCGACCGCAGCCGCACGCCGCGTCCCGGCAGCGACAGCCGGCTGAACTTGGGACCGAGCACCGCCCCCAGGGCGACCAGCGTGAGCAGTTGCCGCCAGCCCGGGCCGTGAGCCAGCGCGGTGCCGTCGAGCACGGCGACCACCAGCGTGAGACCGGCGACGGCGAGCAGGTGCCGCGCGACGTCCCGCAGCGCCGACCCGTCCCCGTCGCGGTCGGCCAGGACGGACCAGAGGTGGCGCACCGTCACGCCCACGAGCATCACCACCACGGCGGCGACCACCGTCGCCCCCGGACCGGACAGCCGGGCGGACAGGCCCAGCCCGTCGGCCAGGCGCACCGCCAGCCAGAGCGCCACCGGCTCCGCCGCCAGCAGCGCCGGGACCAGCAGCAGCGCTCCGAGGCAGGACGCGCAGGAGCGGTCCGGCGGGAGCCGGCGGACCAGCGCGCCCCCGGCGGCGTGCACGGCCACCAGGAGCGCCGCCGCGCCGAGCACGGCGGCGCACCCGTTCGCGGGCGGACCGCCCAGGTCGAAGCCCGCCACCACGGCGGCGGCGACGGCCAGGCCGACGGCGGTGGCCACCAGGTCGGGCAGCAGGGCGGCCGGACCGGCCGCCGGCCGGGATCCGTTCGACATCCGTCCCCCCCCCGGAGTCGGGCGTGTTCGGCCATGGTTCCCCGCCCGCCCGTCCGCGACCCGTTTGACGGTTCGCCATTTCGCCTGATGGCGGCCCCGCCGGGGCGCCCCGCACCCTTCCGCGCCGGGGCGCACGACCGCGCTCCTTAGCACGAAGCGGCGCGTGCTCGTGGCAAGTTCACCGGGAGTCCGCTCGCATTGGCGAACTGGGCGTGGGCGCCCGTTCACAGCGGGCGGCGCACGGTAAACCTGAGGCCGACACCGGCCCGGTCGCGGGTCCCGGGGTCCGGCCGGGCCGCCCCCGCCGGCGCGCGGCGCACGGTGACGGCGGGTCCCGGCGCCCACCCGCTCCGCCCTGAACACGCACGCCCCTCGGGCCGACCGCCCGCCCCTTCCCCCCACCACTCTTCGACCGTTTTGAGGATGCTGAATGCTTGGTGCTGGTTCGTCACCCGGACGCCGGCGCTCCGCCCCCGTGCTCGTCTGGCTCCTGCCC
>NZ_BAAAKJ010000201.1:0-1156 GCF_039527695.1 Kitasatospora putterlickiae | reverse complement strand
CCCCCGCCCGCACCGGGGTCGCCCTGTGCGCGGTGGTCGCCACGCTGGCGGTGGTCCTGGTCGCCGCCGAGGCCGCCCGCCGGGGCCGGACGGCGGAGGAGTTGCGCACACGGGCGGTCCAGCGCGAGGGCGAGTTGCTCCGCCGGCTGACCCGGCAGGAGACCGAGTACATCCGGCTGGCCAAGTCCGTCCTGCCCGCCGCGATGACCAGGCTCTCGATGGGCGAGGGCCTGGAGAACGTCGTCCGCGCCTACACCCTCCAGGACGTCACGGTCGGCGCCGAGTTCCGGGCGGCGCAGCAGACCCTGCTGCGCGCCGTGCTGGAGACCGTCGAGAACGAGGAGGCGCTGCGCGAGTCCGCCCGGCGCTCGTTCGTCAACATCGCCCGCCGCGTCCAGGCGATCGTCCACCGGCAGGCCGCCGAACTGCGCAGCATGGAGCACGCGCACGGCAACGACCCCGCCGTCTTCGACGACCTGCTGCTGCTCGACCACGGCAACGCGCTGATCGGCCGCCTCGCCGACAGCATCGCGGTGCTCGGCGGCGCCCGGCCGGGCCGTCAGTGGAGCAAGGCGGTGCCGCTGTACAGCGTGCTGCGCGGCGCGATGTCCCGCATCCTCGACTTCGAGCGGGTCGAGCTGCACCCGGTCTCGGAGGTGGCCGTCGTCGGCCCCGCCGTGGAACCGCTCATCCACGCGGTGGCCGAACTCCTGGACAACGCCACCCGCTACTCGCCGCCGCACACCCTGGTGCACCTGACCGCGGTCGAGGTGCAGACCGGCATCGCGATCGAGATCGAGGACGGCGGACTGAGCCTCAGCGAGGAGGGCCGGGCCCGGGCCGAGCGGATGATCGCGGAGGCGCAGGCCGGCGCCGACCTCAACGACCTCGGCGAGACGCCGCGGCTCGGCCTCGCCGTCGTCGGCCGGCTCTGCCAGGCGTACGGCTTCCAGGTCTCGCTGCGGCCCTCGGCCTACGGCGGGGTGCGGGCGGTGCTGGTCTTCCCGCAGGAGCTGATCACCACCGCCCCCGCGACCGGGCGCGCCCACGGCATCGGCGTCACCGGCTCGTCCGGCCCCGACCCGGTGGACGACCGCCGGCCGCACACCTCGCCGCCACCGCGCCGCCCGCTGAGCGGACCGCCGCCCGGGCCGCC
>NZ_BAAAKJ010000200.1:2996-9407 GCF_039527695.1 Kitasatospora putterlickiae | reverse complement strand
TGGACGCGGCCCGCCGCCTCGCCGACGCCGTCCGGCGCGAGCGCACCGCCACCGCCGCCGTGGTCACCGACCCGGCCGAGCAGCGCCAGCTGTGGGGCGTGCGGGAGGCGGGCGCCGGCATCGTCACCCGGCTGCCCGGGGGCGGCGAGGCGTGGCCCGGCTGGGAGGACTCCGCCGTCCCGCCGGAGCGGCTCGGCGACTACCTGCGGGGGCTGCGCGCGCTGCTGCGCCGGCACAGTCTGCGCGGCGTGCCGTACGGGCACTTCGGCGAGGGCTGCGTCCACCTGCGGATCGACTTCCCGCTCGCCGAACCCCACGGGGTGCCGGTGTTCCGGGACTTCATGGAGCAGGCGGCCGATCTGGTGGTCTCGTACGGGGGTTCGCTCTCCGGCGAGCACGGCGACGGGCAGGCCCGCGCCGAACTGCTGCCGCGCATGTACCCGCCCGACGTCATCGGCCTGTTCCGGGAGTTCAAACGGATCTGGGACCCGGAGCGGCTGCTCAACCCGGGCACCCTGGTCGATCCGCGCGCGCTGGACGCCGATCTGCGGTTCACCGGCCCGGTGCGCGCGCTGCCGCTCGCCCTGCCGTACGAGCAGGACGACGGCAGCCTCGCCAAGGCGGTGCGCCGCTGCGTGGGCGTCGCCAAGTGCGTCGACCCCGGCACCGGGGTGATGTGCCCGAGTTACATGGCCACCGGCGAGGAGCGGCACTCCACCCGCGGCCGGGCCCGGCTGCTCGCCGAGATGCTGCGCGGCGGCGGCCCGACCGGGGGCGCGATCGCGGACGGCTGGCGCTCGGCGGAGGTCCGCGAGGCGCTGGACCTCTGCCTCGGCTGCAAGGGCTGCGCGAGCGACTGCCCGGTGCACGTCGACATGGCCACCTACCGGACCGAGTTCCTGTACCAGCACTACCGGCACCGGCCGCGCCCCGCCGCGCACTACGCGATGGGCCGGCTGCCGCTCTGGCTGCGCGGCGCGGCCCTGGCGCCCGCCCTGGCCAACACCGTCGCCCGCTCACCGGCCGCCGGCGCGCTCAAGCGGCTCGCCGGGATCGACCCGCGCCGGGTGCTGCCGGTGCTGCCGCCGGAGACCTTCACCCGCTGGTTCACCCGCCACCGCGCCGCCCACCCGGCCCCGGCGGGCGCGCCGCCCGTCCTGCTCTGGCCGGACACCTTCGCCAACCACCTGCAGCCGGAGGTGCTGCGCGCCGCCGTCGAGGTGCTGGAGCACCTGGGCTTCGACGTCCGGCTGCCGGCCGGCCCGGTCTGCTGCGGACTCACCTGGTACTCCACCGGCCAACTCCCCGGCGCCCGGCGGGTGATGCGGCGCGGCCTGGCCGCGCTCGCCGCCACCGGCCTGCCCGCGGACACCCCGGTCGTCGGGCTCGACCCGAGCTGCACCGCGACGCTGCGCGAGGAGGTGCCGCGCCTGCTCGGCGCCGAGGGCCGACCGCTGGCCGAACGGACCCGGACCTTCGCCGAGTTCATCGACGAGTACGCCCCGGACGCGCCGCTGCCGCGGCTGCCGGTGGAGGCCGTCACCCAGACCCACTGCCACCAGCACGCCGTGCTCGGCAGCGCGGCGGACCGCCGGGTGGAGCGGCGGATGGGCGTCACCAACCGGGTGCTGGACTCGGGGTGTTGCGGACTGGCGGGCAACTTCGGCTTCGAACGCGGCCACTTCGAGGTGTCGGTGGCGATCGCCGAACGCGTGCTGCTCCCGGAGGTCCGCGCCGCCGGGCCGGAGACCGTGATCCTCGCGGACGGCTTCAGCTGCCGCACCCAGATCGCCCAGCTGGCCGGGGGCCGGCGGGCCCTGCACCTGGCCGAGCTGATGCGGCGGGCGCTGCACGCCGGGGAGCCGAAGCCCTAATGGAACTCGACGGGCCGTGAGGGAGACTACGGTCCGTAGCCGCCAGCAGGTGAGCACTCCGCAGCCCGGAGCCATTTGAGCTCTGGTGTCAGACCGTGCCCCTGCTGGTCGGCCGGGAGGCCTGACCGCTGATGGGATGGCGTGCCCACCGGGCGGTTGGGCGTGAGCACTGGATCCATTAGGGCGCGAGCCGTGCCTTCCGCAGGCTGCGCATCAGGATCGGACGAGGGCGAAAGGGTGGGTGCTGGTGCTGTTCATCGGCGACGACTGGGCCGAAGATCACCACGATGTCGAGGTGCAGGACGAGGCGGGCCGCAGACTCGCAACTGCACGGCTGCCGGAGGGCGTTGAGGGTATCGCGAGGCTTCACGCCCTCGTCGCCCGGCACGGCGGAGATGACCTGGAGCCCGGGCAGGTTGTGGTCGGGATCGAGACCGACCGGGGCCCGTGGGTGCAGGCGCTGATCGCGGCCGGCTACCGCGTCTATGCGGTCAACCCCAGGCAGGCCGCGCGGTTCAAGGAGCGGTATGCCACCTCGGGGGCCAAGAGCGACAAGGGCGACGCGCACGCGCTGGCGGACATGGTCCGCATCGACCGCGACCAGCTGCGGCCGATCGCCGGGGACAGCGACCAGGCCCAGGCCGTGCGCATCGTCGCCCGCGCCCACCAGACCCTGATCTGGGAGCGCACGCGCACCTTCCAGCGGCTGCGGAGCACGCTGCGCGAGTACTTCCCCGGCGCGCTGAGCGCCTACGCCTCCCTGGAGCTGACCAGCACCGACGCACTGGAACTGCTGGTCAAGGCCCCCACGCCCGACGAGGCAGCGAAGCTGACGAAGCCGCAGATCACCGCAGTGCCGGCCCGGCACCGGCGCCGCGACCGGGACCAGAAGGCCGCCGCGATCCAGGCCGCGCTGCGCGAGCCCCAGCTCGGCCTGCCCGCGCCGGTCACCACCGCCTACGGCGCCGCGGCGGTCGCGCACGCGAGGCTCCTGATCGCGCTGAACGAGCAGATAGCCGGTCTGGAAGAGCAGGTGAGCGCGCATTTTCTCGCGCACCCGGACGCTGAGATCTACCTGTCGATGCCCGGCATCGGCGAGATCACCGGCGCCCGGGTGCTGGCCGAGTTCGGCGACGACCCCACCCGCTACACCTCCGCGAAGGCCCGCAAGAACTACGCCGGCACCAGCCCGATCACCCGCGCCTCCGGCAAGGTCCACTCCGTCCAGGCCCGCTTCGTGCGAAACAACCGACTTGCCGACGCCCTGCAACGCCAGGCCTTCTGCTCGCTGCAGAGATCACCCGGTGCCCGCCGCTACTACGACAAGCAACGAGCCCGGGACCTGGACTACAACCCCGCCCTGCGCCAGCTCGGCAACCGCCTTGTCGGCATCCTCCATGGTTGCCTCAAGACCCGCACCCTCTACGACGAGGCCACCGCGTGGTCACACCACGCGATCCTCTCAACAGCAGCTTGACGTCCCTACGTCATGGGATGTCTGACACCGCGCGCCCCGGCCGCCACACTGTCGGCATGACCCTCACCACCGCCGAGGCGGACAAGATCCTGGCCGACCACTTCGCCCCCTGGGTGCGGGCGCTCGGCCTGTCGGTGACCGACACCGGCGAGCAGCACGCCGTGCTCCGCCTGCCCTGGTCCGACCAGTTGGCCCGGGAGGGCGGCGCGCTCTCCGGGCAGGTCCTGATGGCCGCCGCCGACACCGCCTGCGTGATCGCGCTCTCGGCGGCCCGGGGCGGGTTCGGCCCGATGACCACCGTCCAGCAGTCGACCAGCTTCCAGCGCGCGGTCACCGAGCGCGACGTCCTGGTGCACGCCCGGGTCACCAGGCTGGGCCGGCGGATCGCCTTCCTGGACATCACCCTCACCGCGGAGGGCGAGCAGGACCCGGCGGCCCACGCGACCGCCGTCTACGCGCTGGCCTGAGCCGCCCGGTGGCCCTCCTCAGGCGCTCTGCGGCGTCTCCAGCACCTCCTTCGAGCGCGGCGGGTCCTCGGCGCAGACCGCCGTCACGAACTCCGCCACCCGCGCCTGCGGCATGCCGCGCGCGATGTCCGCCTCGCTGATCATGCCGACCAGCTCGTGTTCCGGGTGGTTGATCACCGGCAGCCGGCGCACCCGGTACTGCTCCATCACCCGCAGCACCTGCTCGACGTCCTCGTCCGCCTCCACCGTCATCGGCCGCCCCTGGGCCACGTCGCCCGCCGTCACCCGCTCCGGGTCGCGGCCCTCGGCCACGCACTTGAGCACGATGTCCCGGTCGGTGAGGATGCCCAGCAGCTTCTGCCGCTCCCCGCAGATCGGCAGCGCGCCGACGCCGCGGTCCTTCATGATCCTGGCCGCGGCGGCGAGTGTCTCGTGCTCGCGCACGCACTCGGCGCCCCGGTGCATGATGTCGCCCGCATTGGTCATGATCGGCCTCCTGACGTGCCTGCCACTCCCCGGCCCCCTCGTCTCCATCGTGGTCCGGTGCCGGGGGCCCCGCCACCGGGCCCGCTACCGCGGCCCGCCGCCGTCCTCCCCTGGCTTCGCGGGATCCAGCGGCGATCGGTCCAACACCTCCTCCAGCGGCGGCAGTTCGAGCTGCTCCATACCGGGAAGCGGCGGCTCTTCCACCGCCGCCGGCCCCCGCTCCGCCCCTTGCCCCGCCCCCTGCGCCGAGGCGGCACGCCGGTGCGTCTCGGCCGCGCTGTCCAGGAACCGCAGCAGCTCCACCGGGAACGGCAGCACCAGTGTCGAGTTCTTCTCCGCCGCGACCTCCACCACCGTCTGCAACAACCGCAGTTGGAGCGCCGCCGGGGTCGCGCTCATCACCGCGGCCGCCTCGGACAGCCGCGCGGACGCCTGGTACTCGCCGTCCGCCGTGATGATCCGCGCCCGCCGCTCCCGCTCGGCCTCCGCCTGCCGGGACATCGAGCGCTTCATCGCCTCCGGCAGGGCGACGTCCTTGATCTCCACCCGGTCGATCTCGATCCCCCAGCTCAGCGCCGGGCTGTCGATCATCAACTCCAGGCCCTGGTTGATCGGTTCGCGATTGGCCAGCAGGTCGTCCAGCTCGCTCTTGCCGATGATCGACCGCAGCGAGGTCTGCGCCACCTGGGAGATCGCGAAGTTGTAGTCCTGCACGTTGACGATCGCCTTCACCGGGTCCAGCACCCGGAAGTACACGACGGCGTCCACCCGGACGGTCACGTTGTCCCGGGTGATGCCCTCCTGCGCCGGGATCGGCAACGTCACGATCTGCACGTTCACCCGGCGCAACCGGTCCGCCACCGGCACCAGCGCGACCAGCCCCGGCTGCCGCACCTCCTCGCGCACCCGCCCGAACCGGAACACCACACCCCGCTGGAACTGCTGCACGACCCGTATGCTCAGCCCGCCCACCACGGCCGCCACCAACAGCACCGCGGCGATGACCCCGACCACCACATCGACGACCATGACGGCCTCCTCGCGCAGCAGCGAGCCCCGGCCGTCGCCGACCCGCCCGGCCGACCGCCGCCGGAACCACTGGTTCCACGCTACGCCTGCCCGGCCGGAGCCGGCACGAACCCGCTCGCGGCCTAGGATCGTCGCATGCCGCAGCCGCACACCGGCCTCCCGGACGCCGCTCGCCACCCGGGCCCCGCCGACGACCCGGACCACCCGCGCCACCCCGCCGAGGCCGCCGCCCGCGCCGCCGACCTCACCGTCCTCGACCGCGTCGTGACCGGCTGCCGGGCCTGCCCCCGGCTGGTCGAGTGGCGCGAGGAGACCGCCCGTACCAAGCGCCGCGCCTACCTGGACTGGGACTACTGGGCCCGCCCCATCCCCGGCTTCGGCCCGCCCGACGCCCCGCTCGTGCTGGTCGGCCTCGCCCCCGCCGCGCACGGCGCCAACCGCACCGGCCGAATCTTCACCGGCGACCCCTCCGGCGACCTGCTCTACGCCTCGCTCCACCGCCTGGGCCTCGCCAACCGCGCCGAGTCCGTCCGCCACGGCGACGGCCTCGCCCTGCACGGCGTGCGGATCACCGATCCGGTCCGCTGCGCCCCGCCCGACAACAAGCCCACCACCGCCGAACGCGACACCTGCCGCCCCTGGATCGCCCGCGAACTCGAACTGCTGCGTCCCACCGTGCGCGGCGTCGTCGCCCTCGGCGGCTTCGCCTGGCAGGCGCTGCTCCCCGCCCTCGACGCGGCCGGCTGGACGGTCCCCCGCCCCCGGCCGCTGTTCGGCCACGGCGCCCACGTCACCCTGCCCGCCCGCGACGGCGGCCCGCCCCTGGAGCTGTACGGCTGCTACCACGTGAGCCCGCGCAACACCCACACCGGCCGCCTCACCCCCGCCATGCTCCGTGAGCTGCTGCGCACCGCCGCCCGCGCCGCCGGCCTCACCCCGGCCGAGGACTGACCCGCCCGCTCAACCGAAGCGCGCCAGCTTCGGCCGGGCGGCGCGCGCCCACACCTCCGGCAGCGCGAGCCGGGCCCGCTCCGCCTCCGCCAGCTGCCCCCCGTACAGCACGCCGAAGCCGAACGGC
>NZ_BAAAKJ010000200.1:2596-2921 GCF_039527695.1 Kitasatospora putterlickiae | reverse complement strand
CGAGTACGCCTTCCTGCTGTTCGCCCCGCTCGCCATCACCGGCGTCCTGGTGCTCGCCCAGCGCCTCCTGGACGGCCTTCATCCGCTCCACGTACCGCTCCGCCGCCGCGCCCGCCACCGGCACCGCGGTCTCCCCCGCGTACCGGGCGCGCTTGGCCGCCTTCCGCGCCTCGTGCAGCGCCACGTCCCGCTCCGCACCGTCCGCGAGCGCCACCCGCACCCGCTCCGCCGTCCGGCGCTGCTCCCGCGCCGCCACCCTGGCCAGCTCCGGGCTGCCCGGCGGCACATCGATCTGGAAGTGTCCCTCGTCGACCGGCTTGAAGTC
>NZ_BAAAKJ010000200.1:0-2545 GCF_039527695.1 Kitasatospora putterlickiae | reverse complement strand
GACCGGCCGCCCGCCCCGCCCGGCCGCGCACCGGGTAGTCGCGCAGCAGCGCCGCCAGGCCGTCCGCCAGGGCGCGCCGGCGCGGGCTGTCCAGCGCGGCGACCACCTCCGGCCAGACCCGCCGGTACTCGGCCCGCCCCCACTCCTCCAGCTCCGCCGCGATCCGCTCCGGCCCGCACTCCGCGGGCAGCTCCCGCGCCCTCGCGGCCAACCGCTCCGCCAGCACCTCCCGGTCCCGCGCCCGCCCCAGCGCCGCCGCCAGCCACCGCAGCTCGGCCACCAGCTCGTCCGCCGCCCCCGGCGCGAACAGCCGCCGATACGTCCGGAACGCACTGCGCAACCGCCGGCACGCGACCCTCATCCGGTGCACCGCGTCCGGCCGGTCCGCCCGCACCGCCCCGTCCAGCCCGGCCAGCACCTCGGCCTGCGCCCGAACCCGCCCGAGCACCACCTCTCCCACGGTGACCACCTCACCGCCCATCCGCCGACCACCCCCTCCCGGGATCCCTCCAGGCTAGCCCCGCACCCCGCCCCGGACACCCCGCGAGCGGCCCTTGCGGCTCCGATTACCCTCAGCGCATGAAGCCGGACCATCCCCTTGTTCGCGACGTCTTCCCGGAACTCGTCGCCGAGTTGGCCACCCTCCTGGAGGCCGGAGGAGAGCACGGCCTCGCCATCGGCGTGCGGGACACGCGCCTCGTGGAGGAGTGCGAGTGCGGCGATGACTTCTGCCAGAGCATCCGCACGGCAGACCATCCGCGGGGGCAGCCGTACGGCGCCGGCCATCGTTGCGTACCACTCGAACCCTCGGACGGCATGCTGGTCCTGGACGTCGTGGACGACCGGATCATGTACATCGAGGTGCTCGATCGCCCTCCGATGCGCCGCCAGTAAGGCACGGAGTGGAAAGTCGGCCCCACCGGCCTTCCACTCCGGCGGCCGTGTCAGGGGCGGAGCTGGACGGCGAGGGACAGGGTGTAGCCGACCAGGGCGGCGAAGAAGGTCACGGCGGTGGTGTAGCGGGGGGTGAAGGGGAGGCCGGCGAGGGCGGGGTAGAGGAGGACGGCGGTGCCGGCGGCGAGGTCGGCCGCGTAGAGGGTTCGGGGTGGGAGGGTGCCGGTGGTGCGGGCCGCCCAGCCGGTGGCGACCAGGAAGCCCGTGAGCAGGATGAAGCCCGACAGCAGGCCGGAGCCGATGCTGGAGAGCACGGGGTGGGGCTCGGGCGGGGGTTCGCCCTCGGGGACGGCCGGGCGGACGCGGTGGGCGATCGCGAGGGCGCCGACGGCGAGGGTCACGCACGCGGCGGCGCTGAGCAGGGGGGCGGGGTTCATCGGCGGCTCCGGGAGGTCGCGTGGTGGTGGCCGAGGGCGGCCGCGAGGGCGGCCGGGACGAGGACGGTGAGGACGAGGACGGCCGTCCAGGCGGTCGGTTCGAGGCCGGCGGCGGGCGGTACGGCGGGTGGCGGGGGCGCGGCGGCCACGACGGCGAGGGTGGCCGTCGGACTCGGAGCGGGCGGCGGTGCGGGTGGAGGTGGGGGCGGGGGCGGAGGTGGAGCTTCGGCGGTCCAGGTCGGCGAGGGCTGGACCGGGACGGGTGCGAGTGGCCGTACGGGCGGCGGCACCGCCTCCACGGTGATCGGGGTCCGGGTCGGGGCCGGTCTCACCGGGTGCGGGGAAGCGGCCGGGGGCACCGCTGTGACCGAGGGCAGCGGGACGGGGGCCGTCGAGGCGGTCGGTGACGGCGCCTCGGGGGTCGGCGAGGGGGAGTACGTGGCCGAGGGAAGCGGCGAGGGGGAAGGAGAAGGAGAGGGCGACGAGGGAGTAGGCAACGGGGTGGCGGAGGGAGTGGGCGACGGACAGTGCCACGGCCACGGCCAGGGCCAGGGCGACGGCACCGGCCACGGGCCCGGGGCGAAGTCCACCGGCCGATTGTCGGACCGTCCCACCGCTCCCGTCAGCGCCTGACGGCCCCTCAGCCGCCCACCGCCCGTCAAACCCATCGCGTCGGTGAACTCCCCGCCCCCACCCATCGAACGGACGACCGATACGGGACAACCTGTGCACCCGGCCTCGTGCCCGGTGTAAACGCCGTGGCATACTCCGGACCATGACGACCTCCACCCACGCGACCAGGGCCCTGCGGGCCGCGGTGTTCACCGCGCTCGCCGTGCCGCTGTCCGCGCTGGGCCAGGTCCTCATCACCGGCCGTCCGCTGCCGCTGGGCCTGGTGGTGATGGCCGCCGCCGTCGTCTTCCTGGTCTCGGCCGTGCCGGCGGGCGGGGAGCGGCGGTGGTCGCAGATCGCGGCCGTGATGGTCCCGGTCGAGCTGCTGCTCAACACGACGTTCAACCTGGGCCAGACCAGCTGTGGCCCGATCCTCGCCGGCGACCTTCCCGCCCGCGGCATGAACCTGCTGGTCTGTGGCGGCGGCTCGGTGGACGGATCGTCGCTGTTCTACGGCCAGTTGGGGCACTCCGGGCGGCTCGCGCCCGCCGCCACCCAGGTGCTGCTCCTGCTGGTGCACCTGGTGATCGCGCTGGCCGCCG
>NZ_BAAAKJ010000199.1:12052-12971 GCF_039527695.1 Kitasatospora putterlickiae | reverse complement strand
GGGCGGTGCCGAAGCCGAGCTGGCCGGGAAGGATGTTCTTCAGGGACATGACGGTGCCTTTTCGATCAGTGCCGCCGGGGCATGACGGTGCCCCGGACGCGGAGTGCGAGGCGCGAGGGGACGGGCGCCTCCGGAGGCGTTCCAGGTAGATGCGGAAGCGCCTTACATGTGAAGACAATAGTTGCAGACGCGGGGCAATGCAAGTGCCGACCCGCCTCCGGTCACGTCACCACGCTCAGGGGAGGATCGTCGGCAGGAGGCCGCCGTCGACGCCGAGCGCCCTGCCGGTGGTGGCCGAGGAGTGCTCGGAGGCCACGTACGTGATCATGCTGGCGACCTCGTGGGGGCGGATGAGCCGCCGGAGCAGGGACGCGGCGGCGCGGTTCTCCGCCAGGTAGCGCCGCTCCTGCTCGGCGGGGCCGAGACCGGGGTAGAGCTCCTCGAACATGGCCAGCACGCCATCGCTCATCGTCGGCCCGGGGAGCACGCAGTTCACCGTGACCCCGCTGCCCGCGACCTCCTGGGCCATGCCCCGGGAGACGGCCAGCTGCGCGGTCTTGGTCATCCCGTACTGGACCATGTCGGGCGGCGTCTGGACACCGGCCTCGCTGCTGACGAAGATCACGCGGCCCCAGCCGCGCCCGACCATCCTCGGCGCGTAGTGGCGGGCCAGGCGAACGCCGGAGAGCACGTTGACCTCGTAGAAACGCAGCCAGTCCTCGTCGGGGATCTCGAACACGGGCTTCGTTTCGAAGATGCCGGTGTTGTTGACCAGGATGTCGACGTCGGGCAGCTGCCGGACCAGCTCGGCCGTCCCGGCGGCCGTGCCGACGTCGGCCGCGATCCCGCGCCCGCCGATCCGCTTCGCCGTCTCCGCGACGCGGTCGGGATTGCGGCCGTTGACCACGACATCGGCTCC
>NZ_BAAAKJ010000199.1:5539-12021 GCF_039527695.1 Kitasatospora putterlickiae | reverse complement strand
GATTCCCGCCGTCGATCCGGTGACCAGCGCGGTCCGTCCGCTGAGATCGATCTGCATCGGAAGGCACCTCTCCTCGGTGGGTGACGGCCCTCCGGCGGCCGGCCGCTTCCCGACCGGCTCCCCCCGGTCCGCCGGGCGCGGGCCACGGTGCGCGCCGAGGGCTCCCGTGTCGGCTCCGGCCCGGTGTGGCTCGGGCGCTCGCCGGAACCAGGATCTCCGCCGGGCGACGGGCGCGCCGGACGCTTGGCCCGTCCGGGTGATTCCGGCCGAAGCGGTGGCGGCCGGCCGGCCTCACGCCGCCGGCACGCGCACCGCGCACCGCGAGCGGAGCGGCGGTTCCCGGCGAGGATCCCGTCCTGCGGATCACCCGGCACCGTCGGATGTGAACCCGTACCGAGCCGTCACGCCCGCCGGAAGGGCCCGGCGGCGTGACCGGCGGGCCGTTCGCCGTCCCGCGCCCTCCCCGGCCTCGCGGCGCGGTGGCCGGCGCCGCTGACGTCCGTCCTGCTCCTGGACGCCGTCCTCCCCCGCCTCGCCCTCGCGCTCGTCCTCGCGCTGAAACAGGTGACCCGGCGCGCCCCGAGGACCTTGGCCGGCGCGGGCCCGGGTGAGGGCCGGTCGATCGCGGTCTCACGCACCCGGTGCGGCGACGAAGGTGTACGCGCCGAGTTCGAGGAACAGGGCGTCCTGGAGTCCGGGCACGCCGGTGAGGGGAACGGCGAGTCGCCGTTCGCGTTCTCCGGCGTTGGCGGTCACCGGGGTGTAGGCGCGCAGCACCATCCGGGCGTCACACGGGAGCGGCTGGTCGAGCTGGACGACGACGGTGACCGTCCCGGAGTAGTTGGCGGGCAGGACGACCGAGCGCGTGTACCCCTCGTCGGTGCCGGGCGCGTAGATCTGCGCCGTCAGGCTGAACGGGGCCTGCTGGTCGGTGTTGGAGAAGGTCGCGGTGCCGGCGGGCAGGTCGGTGCCGGAGATCCCGAAGACGAAGCGCGTCGGGGTGTTGTTCAGGTTGCAGACGGCCAGGCTGGAGAGGACGTACCTGGTCTGCCGGCACGGAATCACGTCGATGTTGCGCCAGCCGACGTTGGGGTTGTACCTGACCCAGTTCAGGTAGTCGACGAGCGAGCCGAACGTGGGCAGGGTGGCGGACACGGGGTGGGCGGGTGTGTCCACGGTGGCGATCGTGCAGTAGTGACCCGGCGGGTTGCTGCTCGGCCAGAGGAAGGCGGACCTGCTCACGCAGATCCGTCCGGGAGGGATCTCCCTGGCGCCGCCGCGGACGGTGAGCGGCACGCTGGTCCCGCCGCCCTCGGCGGTGAGCGGGGTCCACGCCCGCGGGTCCAGCAGCAGCCCTCCGGGGGCGTAGTAGAGCCTGACGTCGCCGGAGGCGGGACAGCCGGTCCTCAGGTTCCTTCCCCGGACGTAGATGCGGTTGAGCCGCCCGTACACGATGGGGTGGCTCAGTCCGAGGTCGGGACCGTCGTAACTGGACTCCAGCAGGCCGAAGTCGAGGATGTCGCTGCCGAAGGGGATGATGTCCGGGGACTCCCAGACGGGGTCGGCCGTGGGGGTCTGTCCGACGTCCGGGAAGTTGTCCCGGACCAGGATGTCGTTCCAGTTGGCGGTGGCGTTCATGGTTCCTCCCGACTGGCTGGTGGGTGCCGGAGGGCGGGCAGGACCGTGGCCTCGGGGTGGGGTGACTCCCCGGCGAAGGCGTCCTTCGGACCGCCACCGAAAGGTGGCCGTCATCAATGGAGTTGACGCTGAGTCATGAATCGGTCCTGCCGGAACCGGCTGCGACGAGAAGCCCGTTCCGCAGAAAAATGTATCGGGCCCGAACCACCCCGCCCAATAGGCCGGAAGAGTGAATGCCCGGCGGGTACCGTTACCGCCGACCGGGCGCGGGCTCCCCGGACATCGGCAGGACGGCCGCCTGCCGTAGCCGGAGGACCCGCGCGCGGGTGGCGGTCCCCGGTCAGTGGAAGACGATCGCGTGGCCGCCGGCGAGGCTGGCCAGGCAGGCACGGTGGAGCTGGTGCCAGGCGTACCGCTCGGGTTCGAACGGCCCGTCGGGGACGGGGTGTTCGGCGGAAGCGGTGCCGGGATCGGCCGGCGCGATGCCCAGGGCCGGTGCGAGCGTGACGAGTTCGCGCAGCAGGCGCTGGGTGGAGCCGACCATGCCGCCGCCCGCGACGCCCGCCTCGGCGGGCAGGAACAACGGGTCGGCGAAGTCCACCGGCACGTAGTAACCGGCGTTGTCGGCATGGCAGATCAGGTGCGAGGCGAACATCAGCGCCTCCTCCTGGATCAGCTCGCGGTCGCGGTCCCAGCCGGGTCCGTCCTCCTCGGCGGGCGTGACCGGCTCGCCCCGGCCGGCGAGCGCCAGCACGCGGCGCAGCCGGGTCAGGTAGCCGTAGGGGAAGCCGCCGGAGAAGGCGGGGTCCTGCGCGGGCCCGTCGAGCGGCGGCTCGTGCCAGTCGACCCCCTCGGCCCCGAGCGCCGCGCCGAGGCGGTCGAAGGCTCGGCGGTGGTGGTCGAACCCCTCGGGGTCGTTGCGTGCCTGGTCGTGGAGCATGCCCACGGATATCGAGAGTCCCATGGCCGCACAGCGTAGGCGACCGCTCCGACACCGGCGCCCACCACACCCGCCGGCCCGGCGCGGCGGCGATCGCGCGCACGGGTTCCGCCCGGTGGGCCGGCGCGGTAGGTTCCGGGGAATCCCGTCGGCCCCAGGAGTCCCCGTGCCCGCTAGGAAGCCGTTCCTCCGCGCCCGCCGCGCGGTGGCCGCCGCCGGTCTGCTGACCGCGCTGGCCGTCGCGCCGGCGGCCGTTCCGGGGGCGCCGCCGGCGTTCGCCGGGTCGGCCTCGGGGGGAGCCTGGACCGCCGCGTGGGCCTCCTCGCTGGTCCGCCCGACGGCGCCGCAGCCCTGGTCCTGGCCGAACTGGGCCTGGGACGGCTTCGCCGACCAGAGCCTGCGCCAGGTGGTCCGGGTCACCGCCGCCGGTTCCGAGCTGCGGATCCGGGTGTCCAACCGGTACGGCGGGCAGCCGCTGCGGCTGAGCCGGGCGAGCGTCGCCCGGGCCGGTGACGGCGCGTCGGTGCTCCCGGGGACGATCGGCGCGCTCCGCTTCGGCGGGCGCCCGGACGCCGTCGTGCCCGCCGGGGCGGAGCTGTGGTCGGACGTCCTGCGGCTGCCCGTGCGGCCGCTGGAGCGGATCGCGGTCACCCTCTACTTCAGCGGGCCGACCGGCCCGGTGGCCTTCCACGAGGACGGGCTCGCCACCGCCCACCGGGCCACGGGCGACCGCACCCGGGACACCACGGGCGAGGCCTTCGCCGGGGCGACCAGCGAGTCCCACTACCTCCTGGCCGGCGTGGAGGTGCGCGGCGCCCGCACCGGGGGCGCCGTCGTCACGTTCGGCGACTCCCTCACCGACGGCTGGGGCTCGACCCCGGGCACCGACCGCCGCTACCCGGACCGGCTGGCCGAACGGCTGCGCGCCGACGGGCGCCGGCTCGCCGTCGTCAACGCCGGGCTGAGCGGCAACCGGCTCCTGACCGACTCCCCGTGCTACGGCGAACGCGGCCTGGAGCGGTTCCGCCGGGAGGTGCTCGACCGGCCCGGCGCGCGCACCGTCGTGGTGCTGATCGGCATCAACGACATCGGCGGGGGCGGCCTGGACGACTGGGGCTGCGGCGCCCACCCCACGGTCACCGCCCAGCAGGTGACCGACGGTCACCGGGCGCTGATCGACGCGGCGCACCGGCGCGGGCTGACGGTGGTCGGGGCGACCCTGCCCCCGTTCCGCGGCTACGCGCCGTACTACGCGCCGGAGAAGGAGCGGGTCCGGGACGCCGTGAACCGGTGGATCCGCACCTCCGGGGCGTACGACGCGGTGGCCGACCTCGACCGCGCGCTGGCCGACCCCCGGCCGGGCCACCGCGACGAGCTGGCCGCCGCCTACGCCTCCGGCGACGGGCTGCACCCGGGGGACGCCGGCACGGCCGCCATGGCCCGGGCGGTCGCGGACCTGATCCCCTGACGCCCGGCGGCGCCGGCCCGCCCTGGGTCAGCCGCTCGCGGGGCCGGGGAGCCGGTCGAGCCAGTCGAAGAGGTCCGCGCCCAGTGGTTCAGCATGGTCCGCGACCTCGCCCCGCGGGGCGCCGGGCGCGAGCCGGTACAGGGACGAGCGGTCCCGGCCGTGCCGGCGCATGAACAGGCCCGCTCCCCCGCCGTCCTCGCCGACCAGGACCCAGTGCGGCGCGTGCGTCCGCACCTCCCAGGCGTCGTTGCGGGCGCCGAAGACGTGCGGCCCGAGCAGCGTGCCGCCGTCCGGCAGCCGCACCCCCGGCGTGGCGCGCCACAGCCGGGCGACGGCCGGGTTCGGCCCCTCGCGCAGCCCGGCGGCCCGCGCCGTCCACACCGTGAGGAACCCGGCGAAGGAGTCGGCGAACGGCCACTCCTCACCGGTGACCCGGCTCCGCACCACGACGGGCCACTCCCCGTCCGCGGCCCGGTCGAGGGCGAACCCGAAACACTCGTGGTCGTCGTCCTCGTGGAACCAGAGCCGCCCCCCGCCGGACCGGTCGTCGAGAAGCCCGGGCTCCCCCAGCCCCGGCACGGGATCCGGCGTCGCGATCGGACGGCCGCGCAGCGAGCCCTCCCCGTACGCGGCCAGCCACCACCGGTACGAGCGCGGCAGCGGGCCGGTGACCGACTCCGCCGCGCGGATCACGGCCTCCGGACGGCCACGGCCGGGCCATGTGACGATCCCCGGCGTCACGGCGATCAGGTCCCGCAGAAGTTCCGTATCAGCCCGCATGACGGGCAGTCTCGCACAGGCGTACGACGCCGGTCCGGGGCCCGGGCCGGGCTCGCTTCGGCCGGAGCGCTGACGACGGGCGCTGCGGGGTGCCGGTGTGCTCCATGCCCCACGGACCCGGGCGGGGGCGCCGGGCGCCTGGGGCCCCCGGCCGGTCGGGTGGGACCGGCCGGGGGTCCGGGGGGTGCGGGTCAGGGCAGGTAGCCCTTGGCGGCGAGGCTCTCGCCGATCTCGTCGTAGACGGCCGGGTCGTCGGGCGTGATCGCGGCGAGGCCGTCGACGTAGCGGTTGAACATGCAGAACGCGGAGGCGATCAGCACGGTGTCGTGGATGGTCTCGTCGTCGGCGCCCGCCGCGTGGGCGGCGGCGATGTGCTCGTCGGTGACGGCCAGGCCGCTGATCTGGACGCGGCCCGCGAGCTCCAGCAGCGCGCGCATCTTCTCGCTCACCGGTGCGGTCGCCAGGTCGCGCTTGACGGCGTCGACCACGGTGTAGTCGCCTCCGCTCAGCGTGTGCGCGGCCGCCGCGCTGTGCGAACCGGTGCAGTAGCGGGTCTCGTTGCGGGCCGAGACGAACGCGGCGATCAGTTCGCGCTCGCCCGCGGTGAGCGGGGACTCGCCGCGGAGCAGTTGCTCCGCGAGCTCACTGAGGGCGCGCCCCGAGGAGGGCTTGCTGGCCATCAGCCCCCGGATGCCCGGTCGCTGGTGGGGAACGGTGATGTGCGGCATGCGAATCGGCCTCCGTAGCGCGTTACTTGTTGAACCACGAGACGGTCGTCTCGTCCGTGCTGAACTGGTTCAGCAGCATGGTGGCGACCTTCTGCTCACCGGTGGGACCGGGGTGCACCAGGTCGCTCTCAAGGTCCGAGCACTTCCACTCCAGACCGTCGCCGCGCCCGGGGACACCGCCGGCCGCGTGGTCCGCGCCCAGGCCGTCGGCCCACAGGTACGGCCCCCAGGAGAGCCACGGCGCGACGCCGCCGGCGCCGTAGGAGAGGGTGGGGTCGCCGTTGATCTGCTGCTCGATCAGCCACTTGACGGCGAAGCCCTGCTGGTAGGCGCCGGCGCTGCGGCTGGGATTGTAGGTGTAGATGCGGCTGGCGACGTAGCCGAGCGCCAGGTTGGAGTACTTGGCGCGGGCGTTGCGGGCGATGGCGGCGAGGCTGTCGCGCAGGGACCGGGCGCCGGCCGGGAAGGCGCCCAGGTTGTCGCCGACGTACTGTTCCTTGATCCAGACGGCCTGGACCTGGGCGGCGGTCACCCCGGCGGCGCTCAGCCGGCCGGCCAGCACGGACCAGGTGGTGCCGGCCGGGTTCTCCCAGGCGTGGGCGTCCTGGCCGCCCTGGGCGCCGTCGACGATCACCAGGCGGCTGTTGAGGTTGGCGTACTGGGCGGTCCTGGCGATGAAGGCCTGGAACTCCTGGGTGGTGTTGGACATGCCGATCGAGATCAGCACCACCTTGCCGTTGACCAGGTCGACCTGGCCGGCGGCGTTGCGCGGAAGCACGTGCTGCAGCGCGATGTCCTTGCCGGCCTGGGTGTGCGCGGCCGGACGGGTGTTGCTCGCGCCGGGGTACAGGCCGCCGGACTGGCCCTGGTAGGTCGAGGCTCCCATGTCCACCAGCGGGGTCTGGCCGCTGAAGGAGGAGGAGCAGTC
>NZ_BAAAKJ010000199.1:5015-5461 GCF_039527695.1 Kitasatospora putterlickiae | reverse complement strand
AAGGCCGACGGCCAGATCTACCGCAAGGGGCAGGGCAAGTGACGGCGGCCGCCGAGGCGGTGGTGAGCAGGAACGCGGTGAGTCCGTGGCGCAGTTTCATGCGGCATCCCTCCACACATAACAGCGTTATGAAATTGGCCTAGCCCTGCTGCACCCGAGGGCGGCGCAGGCGGGGCCGGCGGAGTATCAGGAAGACGGCGCCCGGGAGGAGGATCGCGTCGGCGCAGAGCAGCAGGACGTTCCAGGCGCCTTCGATCCCGTGCTCGTGGGCCGGACCGGCGTCCTCCCCGGGGGCCGCGACGGGGCGGCTGTCGGTGACGGTTCCGGTGGAGCCGCCGACGCCGAAGGCCGTCGTACCGGAGACCTCGCGGCCGCCGCCCAGGTCGAGGCGGTAGGTGACCTGGTAGGCGCCCTCGGCGTCGATCCGCACCGGCGAGACCAGGCGG
>NZ_BAAAKJ010000199.1:0-4942 GCF_039527695.1 Kitasatospora putterlickiae | reverse complement strand
TCGCCAGCCGGACCGGCTGGCGAGCGCTGATCCAGAGCAGCCCGGCGAGCAGCAGCACCACGGCACCGACGCCGACGGCGAGGGCGCGGCGGAAGGACTGCGGCGATCCGGTAGCACTCACGCGGTCGCCGCGGCCTCGTGATGATGGACGGCGTGCTTACAGCTGCACGTCATCTCGGACAGTTCGTCGCGGCTGGGCCGCAGGTGGTAGTACATGCCGATCACCATCGGGATGAAGACGACGGTGTTGTAGAAGAGGTGCAGCTCGACCCGGGGGAACACCAGCTGCAGGATCGAGACCGGCGCCGTCTTTCCGAACAGGAAGCTCCCGGTCTGCGCCTGCAGCAGCAGGAGCAGGTGCTCGATGTGGTGCCAGAACTGGATCACCAGCGCCACCGTCCACCAGGTGCGGCCGCGCCCGACGAACCCGGGGCGCAGCAGGAACAGCCCGATGAGCATCACCAGGGCGTAGCTGTAGTGCATCCACTCCGACTTCACCAGCCAGGGGAACTGGTAGCCGAGCAGGCCCTTGGACTTCGGCACCGACCAGCCGAGGCCCCAGATCTGGTACGCCTGCGTGATGTGCTCGGCCCAGTGGGCGAGCACCACCACCATGAAGAGGTTCATGGCGGCGCGGTGCGATCCGTGGTTCAGGCGGCCGAGCAGCGCTCTCAGGCCAGGATTCGACGGTGCGGTGGACGTCGTCATCGGTCCGGTCTCCTACGGGGAAGGAAGGCAGGGAGCTCTCGCGGCACTCAGGAGGGCATGGCGGCGAGGCGTGCCCTAGAGTGATGGCCTCCCACCGGTGGGGGCTTCTCCCAACGTGCTCAGTTTTTCCGGTCGAAACGCTTGACTCCGGACACCGCGGCCTCGGACTGGAGGACCTCGGCCAGTTCGGCCGTGCACATCATGTAGCCGTCGGGGGTGGGGAGTTCGGAGAGGTAGTGGGCGAGGTCGGTGCCGAGGGAGAAGACCCGGACCGGGATACCGGCGGCACGGCCGGCTTCGACGACCCGGCGGACGCCGTCGAGGACGGCGGGATGACGGGTCTGGTAGGAGTCGGCGACGAGGTGGTTGCCGCGATCGGCGGCCAGGTAGAACTGGACCAGGTCCTTGACCCCGACGAAGAGCTCGCTCGCGCCGGCGGCGCAGATCTGCGGGGTGGCGTGGACCGCGGCCGGGGTCTCGATGAACGCGGAGAGCGGGACGGTGCCGGGGAGTTCGAGGTGGGCTCGGAGCTGGGCGTACTCGTCGGCGTCGTTCAGGAAGGGGACGGAGAGGTGGATGCGCGCCGCCTGGTCGCCGAGCCGGGTGCGCAGCGTGTCGAGCACCGTGTGCAGGGCGTCCCGGTAGGGGGCTGAGCCGAGCAGCCACCGGGCGCCGTGCAGGCCCAGTTCGGGGTTGGGTTCGACGGCGACGGCGGACTGCTCGGTGACGCTGGCGGCGTGGTCGGAGCGCAGGTCGAGCAGGCGCAGGACGAGGCGCTGGTCGGGGAGGAGTTCTTCGACGAAGGCTTCGAGGCGCTCGGCGATGGCCCGCCCGTAGCGGGCGATCTCCTCGGACCCGCCGTCGAGGGCGTCGAACGGGCTGAGCCCGGCGGCCAGGCAGAGGAACTCCTCCCGGATGAAGAAGGAGTCGACGCGCTTGGCGTTCGGCCCGCAGGAGTTGACGGTCCGGATGTCCTGGAAGTCGGCGATGACCGCGCAGGCGGCGCCGAGGTGTTCGGCGGTGGGGGCGCCGGTGCCCGGCGCGGGGGCGGGCCCCGCGGCCGGGTCGGGTTCGAGCAGGATCGCGCCGTTCTCCAGGTCGAGGGTGACCGTGCCGACCAGGTCGGCGAGGTCGGCTTCGTCGACCCTGAGCACCGGGATGCCGCGGCCGCGGCAGAGGGACTGCATGTGGCCGGTCTGCCCGCCTCCGCCGCAGACCACGGCGTCGGCCGCGACGATGGCGTCGTACAGGCCCGCCTCCAGATGGGGGGCGATCAGGATGGATCCCGCCTGCGGGCGCCCGGTGCGGTTGCAGGTGCCGCGAAGGGTCGCTCGGGTGCCACCGGTGAGCATGAAGCCCTGGATCCGTCGCCCGTTCAATTAGTCCTCCATGTCCTCGTAGGTGTCCGCGCTGTCCGGGATCCCCAGGTGATGCCGCAGTTGGCGTGGAGTCACGGAGACGTCGGTGAGTCTCCGGACGGCGGACCGGCTGACGGCCGCCTGGAGTCGGCGGCGTCCGGGACCGTCCGGGGCGGCGGGGAAGCCGATCAGGGCGTCCAATCGGGCGTCGATACGCTCCCGTTGGGCGCGGGCGCTGGTCGCCATCCTCCTCACCTCCAGGTTCACAGCCTGCTCGAACGCGGGACCGGCGGCTTCCTCGAACGTGCCGTCGGAGGTACCGGATCCGGCCAAGTCGCGGGCCCGTCCGGAATCCGGGTCGGCGGGCCGGCCGGGAGCGGGGGCGGAGGGGGGGCCGGACAGCTCCAGTTGCTCGATGACGTGGGCCGCGACCGCGATGGAGTGGTTCTTGATGGCGGCGAGGTTGAAGGCGAAGGCGCCGGTGCGGCCGTTGCGCACGATCTCGTCGCCCTCGCGCAGCGGGCCGACGGCGGTGAGCGGGCCGCTGGGCCGACCGGAGGGATCGAGCAGGACGCCGCGGTGGTCGACGTCGAGACCACGGCCGGTGCGCCCGTGCGGAGTGGCCAGGCCACGGCGCAGCAGATTGTGCCAGAGCGGTTCCCCGACCCGCCGGTAGTCGGTCTCGCGGCCGAAGTTGGAGACCACCAGGTCCGCCTCGACGGCCAGCTTCTCGTCGGCGGTGGCGACGGTGACCTCCAGCCGGCCGGTCCCGGTGGGGGTGATCGACTGGACGGCGCCGACCAGCAGCCGGACCGGGCCTGAAAGCATCGCCTGCTCGATGACCTCGATGGTGTACCGCACCGCGCCGACTCGCAGGGCGGCGACGGCGGTGCCGAACTCGTCGAGCAGGGAACGCAGTTCGGATGACGGGATTCGTTCGATGGCGGCGGGGAGGTGCGGCTCCCAGGCCTTGGCGACCCGTTCGGCGACCACCTCGGGGGCGATGTCCGGACGGTCGCGGGCGACGGTCGCGCAGGCCGCCGTCCACTCGGTCCGGACCCGTTCGAGGAACTCCTCGCGGTCGCGGTAGGCGTCCAGCAGTGTGCTGGGACAGTCGAGTCGCACGACACCGTGCTCATGGGTGCCCGGATAGGCGCGGAACATCGTCCCGGTGCGGGAGACCAGCCGGATGGTCCCGGTGTGGCCCCGGCGCAGCAGCAGGCCCGCCGAGTCGTAGGCGCTGAGCACCGAGCCGACGACGACCACCTCGGCCTCGGGCGGCAGCGCCTCCAGCTTGCTCACGCCGTCGGCCGAGTAGGGGTGGCGGACGAACCGCGGGTGCTCCAGCACCTCGGTGGCGAAGGGCAGGTCCTTCAGCTCCAGGCCGGTGGCGAGCACCACGTGCGCGGCGGGGAGCACCTTCTCCGCACCACCCTCCTGCCTGACCGTCAGGTCGACGCCGGTGGAGGAGGGTTCGAGGTCGACGGCCTCCCCGTCGGCCTCGGTGAGCACGACGCCCGGATAGGCCTCCCGGGCGGCCTCGGCGAGCCGCTGCTCCAGGTAGTCCTGGAAGATCCGCCGGGGCGCCGGACCCGGCTCGGTGAACTCGTGGTCGGCCCACCGCGCGGGCCAGTCGCCGCGATCGGCCTCCCGGTTGGCCCAGTGGACGAAGTCGAGGACGTCCTCCCTGAACACCGACATCCGCCCGGCCTGGATGTTGAAGACGTGGTCCCAGGGGTTGCCGTCCCGGTGGTAGGCGACCCCGGCGGAGCGGTAGTCGGCGCGCCGCTCCAGCAGGACGATCTCGACCGGGAGGCGGGCGAAGCGGAGCATTCTGATGGCGGTGGCGGTGCCGGCCAGGCCTGCGCCCACCACGACGATCCTGGGGCGGGTCCCTGCTTGACTCATGCTGAAGCCTCTCGGTCACGGGGCGGGATTCCGGGGCCCGCCGCCGTCCACCATGGCGGGCCCGGCTACTGCAAGAGGGGGTCCGAAGGCCGTCCTCGGACCGGGCCGGGCGACGGGTGCCGATCCGGACGGCCTCTCCCCGCATGGTGCTGGACGGGGCGGGGGTGCCGCGGTGGATATCTGAGTTGACGTCACAATCGTTATTCGGCACGGGTCCCGCGCGGGCGTCCGCCGAGGTGGGTGGCGCGCCGGACCGCGCCTGAAGGCCGGACGGCCCGGACGATCGCCGTGAGGCCGCGGGCCGCCTCCGCCCCCTCGGGCCCGCGGGCGGAGCCGATGAATCGGCGAAGAATCGTTGAAAATGTGATCTTCTGGTGTGAATATGCCAATGGCACGTGCATCGCACGAATCCGGCATTACCCTTCCGTGTCGGACATGCCACCACTCGCGGCATTCCCGCCGGCGCGCGGAAACCCTCCCCGCCGCGTCGCCCCTCCCCCGAATCCTCCGAAGGAGCCCGAGTGCCGGGTATCGACGAGTGCCTGACCCGGGCGATGGCGATCGCCGGGGCCCGTGCCGCGAGTCTGATCGACTGGAGCAGCGGGCTCGCCCTGGGAAGTGCCGGCGTCAGTCCGACCGGCGACCACGACACCACGGCCGCCGAAGCGACCGACCTGGTGCGGGCGGCGGTCGAGGCCGCGACCTTCACCGCCGCGGAGGACCGCGAGACGCCGGTGCAGGACATCATCCTGACCACCGACCGCGGTTACCACCTGCTCTGCTTCATCGACACCGTCTTCGACAGCCGGCTCGTCCTGCACCTCTGGCTCGACCGCGCCGAGGGCAACCTCGCCGCCGCCCGCTTCCGCCTCCAGGCGCTCACCAGGGACCTGGTGCTCGGATGACCGACACCCTCCTGAGCGACCGGCAGGACGGTGCGCGAACCGCCGCCGGCGCGGGCCCGGCCG
>NZ_BAAAKJ010000198.1:57427-67080 GCF_039527695.1 Kitasatospora putterlickiae | reverse complement strand
GGCGGCCGCCGCCCTGACCGCCCATCTGGCGGAGACCGCCGAGGAGCTGTTCAGCGGCGCCGGTACGGCCGAGCGCCGCGACTTCGCGCTGATCGCCGCCGCCCTGGCGGACACCGTCACCACCGCCGGCGCCGTCTACGCGGGCATCGGCGCCTTCCACCTGGACGGCCGGCCGACCGAGGCCACCCTGGTCGTCTCGCTGGCCCGCCACCCGCTGCCGATCACCGGGCTCGCCACCGAACTGGCCACCGTGCGCCGGCACGCCGAGGTCTGGACGGTGCTGCTGCCCGCCGGACCGGCCGCCGTCCTGGTCGAGGGGCGCAGCGTCCCGGTGCCGGGCCCGCTGGCCGCCGACGGGGGGCGCCGCTGGGCGGTCACCTCGGTGGTGGAGGCGTTCGTCCCGCTGCCGGACGGGGTCTCGGTGCTCTGCGTGCAGCTGACCACCGCGCAGCCGCAGGACTGGGAGCTGTACACGGACGTCTTCGCGGAGCTGCTGAAGAGCGTGCAGTTCGGCTGGGACGGCGTGCCCGCCACCCCGGTCGCCCCGGCCGCGGTGGCGCCCGCGCCGACCGTCGCCCCGCCCGCCGAGGCCGTGCCCGAGGCCGCCATACCCTCGCCGCCCGCCCCGGCCGTTCCCCCGGCTCCCCCGGCGCCGCCCGCGCCCCCGGAGGGCGCCACGCCGGTCCGGATCCCGCCGGCCGACTTCAACCCCTTCGCCCCGGTCGCCGACCCGACCCCGGCCCAGCCGATCCTGGTGCCCGCCGAGGCCGCGGACCCGCCCGCCCCGCCCAAGGGCACGCCGGTGATGGTCCCGCCTCCGGACTTCGACCCGTTCGGCATCATGGGGACCCCGGCCGCCGAACCGCTCCCGGCCGCCGCCCCGCAGCCCGCGGCCGCGCCGGTGACCGACCCGTTCGGCACGGTGACCGCCGCGGACCAGCCCAGCGACCCGTTCGGCACCACCATCCCGGCGCCGCCCAGCGCCCCGCCGGCCGTCCCCGCGTCGGCTCCGACCCCGGCACCGGCGCCGGCCAAGGGCACGCCGGTGATGGTCCCGCCGCCGGACTTCAACCCCTTCGCCCCGCAGCCCGACGACGCCCCGGCACCGCCGCCGCCCGCCGCCGCCCCGGAGCAGGGCCCCTTCGGCTGAGGACCGGGCACAGGCCCGGGCCGAACCCGCGCCGCCGCACCACCACCGCCCTGGCGACTCCGGTCGCCGGGGCGGTCGCCGTCCGCCACCTGGTCACCTCCACGATCGACAAGTGGTAGAGACCTATTGCCAGTTCATCCTCCGCTCCCTACTCTCGGCACAGGATCCCCCGTGGCACCCCGACGGCCCCGAGGACCGGTTCCGCGCCGCCCCCATGGCCCGGAGCACGCTGCTCCACGCACCTGACACCTCCCCACGGGTACGGGGCGTCCGGGCCTGCCCCGGGGGCGCCCCAGGACAGGAGCCACATCCATGCGCAAACGTCGGAACGGCCTGCCGTTGCTCGCAGCCGGGACGCTGCTGGTCCCCCTGCTCGGTGCCGCCCTCCCCGCCGGTCTCGCCCACGCCGCCTCCGAGACGGCCGCCCAGGCCGCCGCCGGGTCCCTGACCGCGGCCCTCACCAAGGGCAGTGACTGGGGCAGCGGCTACGAGGGCGGCTACACCATCACCAACGGCTCCAGCGCCCCGGTCAACGGCTGGACGCTGGAGTTCGACCTGCCCGGCGGCAACACCGTGGCGGGCCTGTGGAACGCCTCGTACACCACCTCCGCCTCCCACGTCACGGTGAAGAACCCCGGCTGGGCCTCCACCCTGCCGGTCGGCGGCACCTACAACGTCGGCTTCAACATCGCCTACTCGGGCGCCTACCAGCCCCTGACGAACTGCAAGCTGAACGGCAAGCCGTGCGACGGCAGCGGTGACGACCTGACCCCGCCGTCCGTCCCGGGCGCGCTGACGTCAGGCACCGTCACCCAGACCACGGCGGCGCTCTCCTGGACGGCGAGCACCGACAACGTCGGCGTCACCGGGTACGACGTGTACAAGGACGGCACCAAGGTGGCCACCACCGACGGCGCCACCACCGCCGTCACGGTGCAGGGCCTGACCGGCGGCACCACCTACCGGTTCACCGTCCAGGCCTTCGACGCGGCGGGCAACCGCTCGGCGGCGGCCGGCCCGGTGAGCGTCACCACCCCGCCGCCGATCGAGGACAAGGAGGCGCCGACCACCCCGGGCACCCCGACCGTCACCGGCTCGGACTCCAGCTCGATCTCGCTGAGCTGGGCGGCCAGCACCGACAACGTCGGCGTCACCGCCTACGACATCACCGCGGGCAACGGCCTGGTGACCACGGTCACCAGCCCCTCCGGCACCGTCGGCGGCCTGGCCCCGGACACCGAGTACACCTTCACGGTGAAGGCCCGCGACGCGGCCGGCAACGTCTCCCCGGTCTCCGGCCCGGTGACCGGCCGCACCAAGAAGGGCGGCACCGGCGGCGCGCTGAAGATCGGTTACTTCACCCAGTGGAGCGTCTACGCCCGCGGCTACAGCGTGAAGCAGCTCGACACCTCCGGCTCGGCCGGCCGGCTCTCGGTGATCAACTACGCCTTCGCCAACATCCACCCGACCACCAAGCAGTGCTTCATCACCAACAAGGCGGCCGGGCCGGACAACGACCCGAACGCGGGCGACGGCGCCGGTGACGCCTGGGCCGACTTCGGCAGGGGCTGGGACGCCGGCAACTCGGTGGCCGGCACGACCGACACCTGGGAGCAGAAGCTGGCCGGCAACTTCAACCAGCTGAAGCAGCTCAAGGCCAAGTACCCCAACCTCAAGATCCAGATCTCGCTGGGCGGCTGGTCGTACAGCAAGTGGTTCTCCGACGCGGTGGCCACCGACGCCTCCCGCAAGGCCCTGGTCAGCTCCTGCGTCGACATGTACATCAAGGGCAACCTGCCGGTGATCGACGGCCGCGGCGGCGCGGGCAGCGCGGCCGGCATCTTCGACGGCATCGACCTCGACTGGGAGTGGCCGAACTCCGACGGCCACACCGGGAACATCTTCCGGCCCGCCGACAAGGCCAACTACACGCTGCTGGCCCAGGAGTTCCGCCGTCAGCTGGACGCCCTCGGCGCCACCACCAACAAGCACTACACGCTGAGCGCCTTCCTCCCGGCCGACCCGGCCAAGGTCACCGCGGGCATCGACATCCCGGGCCTGTTCGGCGCCTTCGACTTCGCCACCATCCAGGGCTACGACTACCACGGCGGCTGGGAGATGGTCACCAACCAGCAGTCCGGCATCAAGGTCGCCGCCGGCGACCCGAACCCGCCGGCCCGCCAGTTCAGCTCCGAGGTCGCGATCGCCGCGTACGTGGACGGCGGCGCCCCGAAGAGCAAGCTCACACTGGGCATCCCGTTCTACGGACGCGGCTGGACGGGCGTGCCGCGCGGCACCACCAACGGCCTCTTCCAGACCGCGACGGGCCCCGGCCCGGGCACCTACGAGGCGGGCTTCGAGGACTACAAGCGGCTCAAGGACATGGCCACCACCGGTGGTTACACCATCTACCGCGACCCGGTGGCCGGCCACTCCTACATCTACAACGGGAACGTCTTCTACACCTACGACGACCCGACCGAGATCGCCCGCAAGACCGCCTGGATCAAGTCCCAGGGGCTGGCCGGCGCGATGATCTGGGCCTTCGACGGTGACACCCCGAACGGCGAGCTCATGGCCGCGGTGGACAACGGTCTGAAGTAGCCGACGGCCCGACGCGACCGCGCTCCCGGTCCGACGCCTGGCCCGTCACGCGCTCACCGCGCGCGGCGGGCCAGGTGCACGGCGTCCGGCACGCCCCGGGCCACCGCGACCTCCCGCGTCGTCACGTCCGTGAACCCCGCCGCCCGCAGCGCCCCCTCGAAGGCCCCGGACGGCCGCGCGCTCCACACCGCCAGCACCCCGCCCGGCTCCAGCCGCCGCCGGAGCGCCGCCAGCCCGTCCGGGCCGTACAGCCCGGCGTTGCCGTCGGTGACCGTCCAGTCCGGTCCGTTGTCGATGTCCAGGCAGAGCGCGTGGTAGTGGACGCCGTCGGCGACGGCCAGGTACTCCAGCAGGTCGGTGTGCAGCACGTCGACCCGCGGGTCGTCCAGCGCGCCGGCCGAGAAGGCGGCCAGCGGGCCGCCCCGGTGCCAGTCGATGATCGCGCCCTCGCGCTCCACCACGGCGATCCGCCCCCAGCGCGGCTCGGCCGCCGCGTGGGCCAGCGCGAAGCCGACGCCCAGCCCGCCGATCAGCACCGACGGCGCCGCCACCGGACCGGTCCGCTCCAGTTCGTCCAGCGCCGCCCGCACCAGCAGCCGCTCGGAGCGCCCGTCGGCGGTGTCCATCAGGAAGCAGCCGTTGGCGATGATCTCGTAGGTGCCGCCGCGCCGCCGCAGCGCCACCTCCCCGTACGGGCCCTCGCGCCGGTCGAGCGTGACGACGGCCGCGGAGCCGTCGCGTTCGGGCAGTGCGGTCGACATGCGGCGGGTTCCTCCACGGTGCTCGCGGACACGGACGCGCGGGCCCCGCCGACCGGCCGGGCCACCCGCCCGACAATAGCCCAACCCGTGGCGGACGCCCGGTGTTTATCCGATGGCCAGCACCCCGGCGTAGGAGACCCCCGCGACCATCACCCAGGAGCCGAGCCCCAGCAGCGCGATCCGCCCGCCGGTGCGCACCATGGTCGGCAGGTGGACGGCGCTGCCGAGCCCGAACAGCGCGGCCGCCAGCAGCAGTTCCTGGGCGTCCCCGGCGAGGGTCAGGGCCCGCTCGGGCAGCACGCCGGTGGTGCGCAGCGCGATCATGGCCAGGAACCCGGCGACGAACAGCGGCACCAGCGGCGGCCGCTTGCCGCCGACCGGCTCCGTGCCGGCCCGCCGGTGCGAGCGCCGGGCGGCCACCGCGACCCCGGCGACCAGCGGTGCCAGCAGCACCACCCGCATCAGCTTGACCAGCACGGCCTCGCGCAGCGCGCCCGCCCCGCCGGTCTGCGCGGTGGCGACCACCTGGCCGACGTCGTGCACGCTGGCGCCGACCCAGCGGCCGAAGCCGCTCGCGTCCAGGCCGAGCGGGTGCTGCAGCAGCGGCAGGACGGCGATCGCCAGGGTGCCGCAGAGGGTGACCAGGGCGACGGAGGCGGCGACGTCCTCCTCCTCGCTGCCGGCCGCCTGGCTGACCGCGCCGATCGCCGAGGCGCCGCAGATCGAGTAGCCGGTGGCGACCAGCAGCGGCTGGTCGCCGGGCAGGCCGAGCCGGCGCCCGAGCCAGAGGGTGCTGGTGAAGGTGGCGGCGACCACCGTGAGCACCATCGCGACGGCGGCCCAGCCGAGGCCGAGCACGTCGTCGAGGCTCAGCTTGAGGCCGAGCAGCACGATGCCCAGGCGCATCAGCCGCTTGCCGGCGGTGGAGAGTCCGGGCCGGGCGACGCCGCGGACCACCGGGCGCAGGCCGGGCAGGTGGGCGTCGGCGACGCCGAGCACCACGGCGGCGGTGAGGCCGGGCACGGCGGGCACGGCCCGGTGGACGGCGAACGCGGCGGCGACGCCGAGCGCGGCGAGCAGCAGGCCGGGGGCGTCGCCGCCGAGCGGGGGCAGGGCGCGGGCGCGCGACGGCCGGACCGCGCGGTCCCGGAGGGTCAGGGCCATGCGGGGCTCACCGCTCCTCGCCGGCGGGCAGCCGGTAGACGCGCCGGATGCTGGTGCCGAGCCGGGAGACGTCGGCGCCGTACACGTGGATCGAGACGGCGGTGGTGGAGCAGGCGTTGCGCACCCGGTGGATGTCGCCGGGCGGGGCGAAGGCGGCGACGGTGCCGGCCGGGCCGACCAGGTGCTCGGTCTCGACGAGGTGGGCGGTGCGCCCGTCGGAGACCAGCCGGTAGCGGGTCTCGCTCTCCTGGCCCTGGTGGACCCCGGCCACGCACCAGGAGACGTGGTCGTGGACCGGGGTCTGCTGGCCGGGCAGCCAGACCAGCGCGACGACGGAGAAGGAGCCGTCCTCCTCGGCGTGCAGGACGTGCTGGCGGTAGCGCTCGGGATCGCCCTCGCGCTGGTCCGCGGTGAGCAGTTCGGCGTCGCCGAGGTGCGGGGCGAGCCGTTCGCCGACCAGGTAGGCGGTGAGTTCGGGGGGCAGGCCGCGGTCCACGACCGCGCGGATCCCGCCGACCAGGGCGGTCATGCGCTCGGTGAGCCGGCCGCTGCCGACCGTGGCTGACGTTGTCATGCCGGCAGGTTCGCCGCCACCGAGCCATCACGTCCAAGGAGGGTTCTTTCGCTCTCCCCCCATCACCGCTTATCGATCGGCCGGGCTCAGCACCCCACCCGCGCGGCGGCGGCCTGCCGCAGGTGGTCCAGGACCAGCGCGGTCGCCGGGATCCGCCGGTGCTCGCGGAGCACGTACGCGCTGACCTGGCGCCGCAGGTGCGGCTCGACGGCCCGGCCGGTGACCTTGCGGTGGCACATGAAGGAGAGCACCAGCGCGGGCATCAGCGCGATCCCGACCCCGGCGGCGACCAGGCTCTGCACGGCGAGGTTGTCGTCGGTGGAGAACACGATGTCCGGGGCGAAGCCCTCCTCGGCGCAGACGTGCAGCAGGTTGGCCCGGCAACGCGGACAGCCGGCGATCCAGCGCTCCCCGTCGAGGTCGGCCAGCCGGACGGCGTGCCGGCGCCCGAGCGGGTGGCCGACCGGCAGCAGCACGGTCAGCAGGTCCTCCATCAGCGGGATCTCGTCCAGCCCGTCCGGCACCTCCGCGGGCGCCCCGGGATAGCGGAAGGCCAGCGCGATGTCGCACTCCCCGCGCAGCAGTCGCTGCACCGAGTCCGGCGGCTCGGCCTCCAGGAGCTCGACCCGCACGCCGGGGTGCTCGGCGAGCAGCCGGGCCATCGTCTCCGGTATCAGGGTGGCGTTGGCGCTCGGGAAGGCGCAGACCCGGACCCGTCCGGCGCGCAGCCGGCCCAGCGCGGCGAGCTGCTGCTGGGCGGCGGAGAGGCTGCCGAGGATCTGCTCGGCGTGCCGGGCGAGCGCCTCGCCCGCCTCGGTGAGCCGCAGTCCGCGGCCGGCCCGGGTGAACAGCGGCAGGCCGACGGTGCGCTCCAGGGCCTTCATCTGCTGGGTGATGGCGGGCTGGGTGTAGCCGAGTTCCCGGGCGGCCGCCGAGTAGGAGCCGGCCTGGACGACCTCGTGGAAGGTCCTGATGTGCCGAGAGTCGAACACCGGCTCCACTGTCGCTCCGTCCGGCCGTCGGGTCGCTGTCCGGCAATCATAAGCAGAAATTGGAGGTACCGAGCCAGACCTCGCTCACACCTATGGTTTACCGCTGAACCACCCGCCTCCGGACCACCTCCTCACGGCTGCGCGGACGGCGGCACCCCCATCGCCACCTCGGCCGGCGCCACCGGGGCTCCGCCGCGCACGCTCGGGCTGCGCCGGCTGCGCCGCTCGACCCAGTGGGCGAACCAGGAGAGCAGCAGACACATGCCGATGTAGATCGGCGCGATCACCATGACCACCGGGATGAACGGCAGGTCGTAGTCCAGGTTGGTGGCGATCAGCTTGCCCGCGTGCAGGAACTCCTCGTAGGTGATCAGGAAGCCCAGCGAGGTGTCCTTGAGCGCCACCACCAGCTGGCTGATGATCGCCGGCAGCATCGCCCGCGCCGCCTGCGGCACCAGCACGTACGTCATCACCTGGAACTTGCGCATGCCGAGCGCGAAGGCCGCCTCCCGCTGGCCCGTGGGCACCGCGAGCACCCCGGCCCGGAACACCTCGGCGAGCACCGAGCCGTTGTAGAGGACCAGCCCGGCCACCAGCGCCCAGAGCGGGGCGACCTTGAGGGCGACGAAGATGAAGAAGATCATCACCAGCAGCGGCATGGCCCGGAAGAACTCCACCACCAGGGTGGACAGCCAGCGCACCACCCGGTGGTCGGAGAGCCGCCCGACGGCGAACAGCGCGCCGAACGGCAGGGCGAACAGCACCGTCCAGCCGAAGGCCTTGAGGGTGTTGGCGAGCCCGCGCAGCAGCAGGTCCTGGACGCCCTCGTACTGGAAGGCCGTCCACTTGGCCGCGGTGAACTGGTTGGTGTGGAAGAGCATGTAGACGATCCAGCCGATCAGCGCGGCGATCGCCAGCAGCGCGATCCCGCCGTACAGCCGGTGCCGGGCGAGCGCCTTCGGGCCGGGGATGTCGTAGAGCGCCGAGGATTCCACCGTCATCGCGACACCGCCAGTCGTCGTTCCATCAGGTTGAACACGGCGCTGATGGCCAGGGTGATGATCAGGTAGCCGACGGCGATCCAGACGAAGGTCCAGATGATGCTGTAGCCCAGTTCGTTGATGGTCCGGTAGGTGCCGAGCAGTTCGGTGACGCTGAACGAGCCGGCGATCGCGGTGTTCTTCGCCAGCGCGATCATCACACTGCCGAGCGGGGCGATCACCGAGCGGTACGCCTGCGGCAGCACCACCAGTCCCATCGTCTGGCCGAAGGTCATGCCCAGGCTGCGGGCCGCCTCGCCCTGCCCGACCGGCACGGTGTTCACACCCGAGCGCATCGCCTCGCAGACGAACGCGGAGGTGTAGCAGCCGAGCGCGAGCACCGCGAAGGTGAAGAACGGCAGGGTGATGTCGAAGCGCGGCAGGCCCAGCACGACGATGAAGAACAGCAGGGTCAGCGGGGTGTTGCGCAGCAGGGTCACCCAGGTGGTGCCGAACACCCGCAGCGGGCGCACCGGCGAGACCCGGAAGCTCGCCATCAGCACCCCGAGCACCAGCGACAGCACGGCGCTCACCGCGAACAGCGAGAGGGTGCCGAGGAAGCCGTCCCAGTAGGTCGACCAGTTGTCGGTCAGCGTTTTCACAACCCGGCCCTTCCTCAGTACCGGTCGATCGGCGGCGGAGCGGGCGCGGGCACCCCGGACAGGCCGAGGGTCGCGTCGTACGCCTTCTTCCAGTCGCCGTTCTGCTCGTGGTGCGCCAGCGCGTCGTTGAGCGCGGCGCGCAGCACGGTGTCGTTCTTCGGCGTGCCGATCCCGTACGGCTCCTGGGAGAACGGCTCCCCGACCACCTTGAGCTCGTCCGGCACCTTGGCCGCGTAGCCCATGAGGATGGTGTTGTCGGTGGTGACGGTGTCCACCTGGGAGGTGATCAGGTTGTCCACGCAGGCCGAGTAGGTGTCGTAGCCGATCAGGTGCGCCTTCGGGTACTGCTTCTGGATCCGCTGGTACGGGGTGGAGCCGGAGGCCGAGCAGACCGTCTTGCCGTCCAGGTCCTGCGGGCCGTTGATGTCCTTGTTGTTCTTGCGCACCAGCAGCGACTGCCCGGCCAGGAAGTACGGCCCGGCGAAGCCGACCAGCTTCTTGCGGTTGTCGTTGATGGTGTACGTGCCGACGTAGTAGTCGACCTGGCCGTTCTGCAGCGCGGTCTCGCGGTTGGCGGAGGCGATGGTCTTGAACTGGATCCGGTCCGGGCCGAAGCCGAGGTCGGCGGCGACCATCTTGGCGATCTCGATGTCGAAGCCGGAGTACTCGCCGGTGGCCGGGTTCTTCTGGCCCAGGTAGGGCTGGTCCTCCTTGGCGCCGACCACCAGGTGACCGCGGCCGCGGGCCGCGTCCAGTGTCGGCGAGC
>NZ_BAAAKJ010000198.1:49585-57393 GCF_039527695.1 Kitasatospora putterlickiae | reverse complement strand
TAGCTGGGCAGCGCGCTGGGCTGCGGCCCCTTGGGCGGCGGGGTGCCGGGCTTGCCGCAGCCGGCCAGCAGCAGGGCGGCGGCCGCGAGGGTCAGGGTCTTCTTCACGGGCCCGGCCTCAGTGCTTGAGGATCTTGGAGAGGAAGTCCCGGGCGCGCCCGCTCTCCGGGGCACTGAAGAACTCCTCGGGGGCGCGGTCCTCGACGATCCGTCCGTCGGCCATGAAGACCACCCGGTTGGCGGAGGCGCGGGCGAATCCCATCTCATGGGTCACCACGACCATCGTCATGCCCTCGTGCGCCAATCGGCGCATCACGTCCAGCACCTCGTTGATCATCTCGGGGTCGAGCGCCGAGGTCGGCTCGTCGAACAGCAGCGCCTTGGGGTCCATCGCCAGCGCCCGGGCGATCGCCACCCGCTGCTGCTGGCCGCCGGAGAGCTGGGCCGGGTACTTGTCCGCCTGGGAGGCCAGCCCGACCCGCTCCAGCAGCGCCCGGGACTTGGTGTCGGCCTCCGCCCTGCTCCGCCCGCGCACCTTCACCTGCGCCAGCGAGACGTTCTGCAGCACGGTCTTGTGCGCGAACAGGTTGAAGGACTGGAACACCATCCCGACCTCGGCGCGCAGGCGGGCCAGCCCCTTGCCCTCCTCGGGCAGGGGCCGGCCGTCGATCTGGATGGAGCCGGACTCCACCGGCTCCAGCCGGTTGATGGCCCGGCAGAGCGTGGACTTCCCGGAACCGGAGGGGCCGATCACCACCACGACCTCGCCCCGGCCCACGGTCAGGTCGACGTCCTGCAGGACGTGCAGCGCCCCGAAGTGCTTGTTGACGCCGCGTAACTCGATCAGCGGGGTGAAGCCGCCGGGCCCGGGCGGGGACGGCGGCTCGGCGGCGGCGCTCACTTCCCGCGCCGCCCCTTCAGCAGCCACCCCAGCGCCACGCCGGCGACCAGGGTGGCCAGCAGGGCGATCCAGAGCGGCGCGGTCACGGTGAACACCCAGAACTGGATCTTCACCTTGTCGAGGTTGGCGAACAGGAACCACGCGGCGAGCACGACGATGACGCCGATGCCGATGTAGCGGGTGGGAATCCCGCCGATCTCGCTGCGCCTGGTACCCGAGGAGTCCGAAATCTTGGTCACTCGATCATTCTGAGGGCGATTGGGGGCATTTGCCCGGATGCGCGGCCGGAAGTGACCCTCACAGGTCAACTCCGTCCCGCGCGGGTTCACGACCCGTCACCCTCTGTCAGCATTCACCTGCGTTCGTCAGCGTTCGTCCCTCCAGGAACGCCAGAGCGCCGCGTACGGACCGCCGGCCGCCACCAGCTCGGGGTGGCTGCCGTACTCGCTGATCCGCCCGTCCTCGACCACCGCGATCACGTCCGCGTCGTGCGCGGTGTGCAGCCGGTGCGCGATGGCGATCACCGTGCGGCCCTCCAGCACCCGGGAGAGCGAACGCTCCAGGTGCCGGGCGGCCCGCGGGTCCAGCAGCGAGGTGGCCTCGTCCAGCACCAGGGTGTGCGGATCGGCCAGCACCAGCCGGGCCAGCGCCAGCTGCTGGGCCTGCGGCGGCGTCAGCGCGGTGCCGCCGGAGCCGACCTCGGTGTCCAGCCCGGCCGGCAGCGCGTCCACCCACGCCCCGGCGTCCACCGCGTCCAGCGCCCGGCGCAGCTCGGCGTCGTCGGCGCCCGGCGAGGCCAGCCGCAGGTTGTCCCGGAGCGTCCCGACGAAGACGTGGTGCTCCTGGTTGACCAGCGCGACCTCGGCGCGCACCCGCTCGGCCGGCATCCGCGACAGCGCCGCCCCGCCGAGGGTCACACTGCCCCGGCCGGGCGCGTAGATCCCGGCCAGCAGCCGGCCCAGGGTGGACTTGCCCGCCCCGGACGGCCCGACCAGCGCCACCCGGCTGCCAGGGGCGACGTCCAGGCTGATGCCGTGCAGCACGTCGGCGCCCTCCCGGTAGCCGAAGCGCACGTCCCGCGCCTCGACCCGCCGTCCGCTCGGCCGGACCTCGTCGTCGCTCCGCGCCCGCGGCACCTCGTGCACGCCGACCAGCCGGGCCAGTGAGGCCTGACCGATCTGCAGCTCGTCGTACCAGCGCAGGATCCGGTCCACCGGCGACACCATCGCCTGGGCGTAGAGCACCCCGGTGGTCAGCTGGCCCACGGTGATCCAGCCCTTCAGGGCGAACAGCCCTCCGAGCGCCAGCGGACCGAGCACGGCCAGCGTGTACGCCGCGTCGATGGTCGGGAACCAGACCGAGCGCAGCCAGAGCGTGTACCGCTCCCAGGCGAGCCACTGCGCCTGCTTGCGGTCGGTCAGCCGGACCCGATGCCCGCCCAGCCGCAGCGCCTCGACGGTCCGTCCGGCGTCCACCGTCTCGGCCAGGACCGAGCTCACCGCCGCGTATCCCGCCGACTCGTGGCGGTAGGACTGCGGGGCGCGCCGGAAGTACCAGCGGGAGGAGACCAGCAGCAGCGGCAGGCCGATCAGCGTGGTGAGCGCGAGCAGCGGCGAGGTGACCACCAGCGCGCCGAACACCACCAGCAGCGAGACGAGCGCCACGGCCAGCTCCGGCGCCGCCTCGCGCACCGACTTGTCCAGGCGGTCGATGTCGGTGGTGCCCCGGGACACCAGGTCGCCGGTCCCGGCCCGCTCCAGGACGCCGGTCGGCAGCGCCACCGAGCGGACCAGGAAGTCCTCCCGCAGGTCGGCCAGCACCCGCTCGCCGAGCACCGCGCCGCGCAGCCGCGACCACCAGGTGAGGGCGGACTGCACCATGAGCGCGAGCAGGTACCAGGCCACGGCGACCGTGATGGTGGACTCCGCGGTGCCGGTGGCCAGCGACTCGACGAGGGTGCCGAGCACCCAGGGACCGACCAGCCCGGCCGCCGTGGCCACCGCGTGCAGCCCGACCACCGCCGAGAAGGCGCCCCGGTGACGCCGGGCCAGCAGCCGCAGGTAGCCGCGCACGGCGGCCGGCGAGCCGACCGGCAGGGTGGCGGCCGGGCCCTGCTCATGGTGGACGGGGGGCTTCATGCGTCACTCCTCGACTCGGTTCGGACGGTACCGGCCGCCGCGGGCCGCTCCCCCACTGGCTCGGGCTCCCCCGCGCGGGTGACCACCGCCCGGTAGGCCGGCTCGGTGCGCATCAGCTCGCGGTGGACGCCGGACGCGGCCACCCGGCCGTCCCGGAGCAGCACCACCCGGTCCGCCCGGTCGAGCAGCAGCGGGCTGGTGGCGAAGACCACCGTGGTGCGCCCCTCGCGGTTCTGGCGCAGCCCGGCGGCGATCCGCGACTCGGTGTGCGCGTCGACCGCGCTGGTCGGCTCGTCCAGCACCAGCACCGGCGGGTCGGCCAGCAGCGAACGGGCCAGCGCCAGCCGCTGCCGCTGACCGCCGGACAGCGACCGCCCCCGCTCGGTGATCTCGGCCGCCATCACGGCCTCCGCCCCGTCTCCCCCCTCTCCTCCGCCGCCTCCTGAGGCGGCCCGCGCGCCGTCCGCCAGGGCGTCGAGCACGTCCTGCGCGCGGACCGTGGCGAGCGCCTCCCACGGGTCGACCCGGCCGGAGGAGGGGATGTCGAACAGCGCCGCCAGGGTGCCGGAGAGCAGCACCGGTTCCTTGTCGTGCACCAGAACGGCGGCCCGCGCCTCGTCCAGCGCGACGGCGTCCAGCTCGGTGCCGCCGAGCCGGACGGACGGCTCCGCCCGCCCGCCCTCGGCCACCGGGACGTGCCCGCCGAGCCGTTCGGCGAGCGCCCCGGCGAAGTCCGGGTCACCGCAGACCACCGCGGTCAGCTCGCCGGCCCGGGCGGTCAGCCCGGTCACCGGGTCGAACAGGTCGCCGTGCGCCGGGTCGGCGAGCGGACCGGCCCCGGTGCCCTCCGTCCTGGTCAGGGCGAGCACCCGCACGGTGCGCCCGGCGGAGACCCGGGCCACGCTCCAGGCGTGCGCCGCCTCGCCGAGGATCCGCAGCGGCGCGGCCAGGAACACGGTGGCGCCGTAGACCGCGACCAGGGTGCCGACCGAGATCCGCCCGTCGGCCGCCAAGTGGGCGCCGTACCAGGTGACGCCGACCACGAAGAGGCCGGGCAGCAGCACCTGCTGGGCCTGCATCAGGGAGCGGATCCGGGCCGAGCGGACGGCCGCGGCGCGGACCTTCTGGGAGGCGGCCCGGTAGCGGTCGAGGAACAGCTCCTCGCCGCCGATGCCGCGCAGCACCCGGAGTCCGGCCACCGTGTCGGCGGCCAGCTCGCCGGCCTTGCCGCCGAGGGCGCGCTGCTCGCTGTAGCGGCGCTGGAACGGCCCGAGCAGCGGCCAGACCGAGGCGGCGAGCGCGGGCACCCCGAGCAGCACGGCCAGCCCGAGCACCGGCTCGACGGCCAGCACCGCGGCGCCGACGGCCAGCCAGACGACCACGGCCCCGCGCACCCGGGCGATGAGTTCGACGTACCAGCCGATCTTCTCGACGTCCCCGCTGCCGACCGCGACGACCTCGCCGGTGGCGATCCGCCGGGACAGCCCGGAGCCGAGGTGGGAGGCCTGACGGGCGACCAGCTGGCGGACCTGGCAGACGGCGTGGATCCAGTTCCAGACGGCCTGGCGGTGCAGCAGCACGGTGCCGAGCGCGGACACCGCGACCAGGGCCAGGGCGAACGCGCAGGCCCGCCACAGGGCGCCGGAGTCGCCGTCGACGACGGCCTGCACGCCGAGCCCGACCAGCACGGGCAGGGCGGCCTGACAGCCCATCTCCAGCAGCGCCCAGCAGGTGGCGAGCACCTGGCCGCGCCGCTGGCCGCGCTGGAGCCAGCGCAGGAAGGCGAGTGGGGAGGAGAGGTCCGGACGGCCGGGATCGGCCAGGGGGAGGGTTTTGAGCGGCATGACGATCCGTTGCGGGGTGGTGCGGGCGGAGGGTGAGGGGGACGGCCGGTAGGGTCACGGCGTGGGTTCGTCAAGAGGTCATGGCAGCGAGCGTGCCAACCCGGATGTGACCTGCGCAACAGGTTTTCCGGCGGCCCGGCCGACGCCGTAGGGTTGTGCGCGCGCCGGTAGGGCGCGTCGGAAAATTCCCCGGACGGGGAACATATCCGGCCACCGCGCCGGTTGCCCCATCAGAACCACAGGGACGACCAGGAGAGGGCACTCCTTCCGTGAGCAACATCCCCAGCGTCACGCTCAACGACGGCACCCGGATCCCGCAGCTCGGCTTCGGGGTCTGGCAGGTGCCGGACGCGGAGGCCACCGCCGCCGTCCGTACCGCGATCGAGGCCGGCTACCGCTCGATCGACACCGCCGCGATCTACGAGAACGAGTCCGGCACCGGCAAGGCCGTCGCCGAGGCCCTGGCGGGCGGCGTCGCCCGCGAGGACCTCTACATCACCACCAAGCTGTGGAACTCCGGCACCCGCGACTGGTCCGGCGAGCAGGGCCGCGACGCGGTGCTGCGCGAGTTCGACGCCTCGCTGGACCGGCTCGGCCTGGACTACCTCGACCTCTACCTCATCCACTGGCCGCGCCCGATGCACGGCAGCTACCTCAACGTCTGGAAGGCACTGGAGCGGCTGAAGGCCGACGGCCGGGTCCGCTCGGTCGGCGTCTCCAACTTCGGCGCCGGGCAGCTCACCCGGCTCGCGGAGGAGTCCTCGCTCCTCCCGGCGCTGAACCAGGTCGAGCTGCACCCGTACTTCCCGCAGGAGGAGCTGCGCGCCTTCCACGCCCGGCACGGCATCGCCACCGAGGCGTGGAGCCCGCTCGGCCAGGGCAAGGAGCTGCTCGCCGAGCCGGAGCTGGTCCGGATCGCCGCCAAGCACGGCCGCACCGTCGCCCAGGTGGTGCTCCGCTGGCACCTGCAGAGCGGCGTCATCGCCATCCCGAAGTCGGTCACCCCGTCCCGGATCAAGGAGAACCTGGACGTCGCCGACTTCGAGCTGGACGCCGAGGACCTCGCCGCGGTCGCCGGCGTGGCCACCGGCACCCGGATCGGCCCGGACCCGCAGGAGTTCGACTGGAACTGACGGCCCGACGGCCCCGGCCGCCCGACCGCGCGTCAACGGTGAAGGCCGCCCTCCCCGTTCGGGGGAAGGCGGCCTTCACCGCGTTGACCTGTGCAAACCCTCACCGGCCCGGGATCGGCGGGCCGAGTCGGGCGGCGGACGACTGGCGACCGACCGGCGACCGACTGGTGAATCGTTTTGGCTGACCTCCGCGGCGTTCCGGCTAGAGCCGGGCGGCCTTGGCGATCAGCGCGAGCGCGGCCTCGTGCTCGTCCTCGTCCAGCGGCGCCAGCAGCAGCAGCTGGACCTGGGCGACGCCGGCGGCCGAACGGTGCAGCAGGTCCTGTCCCGCCGGTGAGAGCGAGAGCAGGTTGCGCCGTCCGTCCGAGGGGTCGCGGCGCCGCTGGACCAGGCCGCGCCGGACCAGCCGGCTGACCATCTCGGCCATCGTGGCCTTGTCCAGCGAGGCCAGCTCGCCCACCGTGCGCTGGTCGGCGCCCGGCTCCAGTTCGAGGGCGTCCAGCACCGCGTACTGCGGCGCCGTCAGCTCCGAACCGACGTGCTCCGACCAGAGCTTGGTGTGCACCTGCTGGCTCACCCGGATCAGGTAGCCGATCGCCCGCTGGGCGTCCAGCATCGGTCGCGCGTCCGTGAGGACGGCGACCTGGGCCGGCTCCAGTCTGGCTATCTTGGCCATCACTCGGACGAGCTCCAGCTGCTCCTCCGAGCTGAGCGGCTCGAAGAGCGTGCGCTGCACGCGGACCACTCCGCCGGTGGCCTCGCGGACAGCCTGGGCGCCGCTCTGCGAGAGAGCGAGCAACTTGCGCCGGCCGTCGGCCGGGTCTCGGCGTCGCAGCACCAGGCCACGCCGGACCAGCCGGGCGACCATCTCGGCCATCGTGGCCTTGTCGAGCGAGGCACGCTCGCCGACCGTGCGCTGGTCAGCGCCCGGTTCGAGGGCGAGGACCAGCAGGACCGCGAACTGCGGAGCCGTGAGATCGGCTCCGACGTGTTCGGACCACAGGCGGGTGTGGACCTGCTGTGCAACGCGGATCAGGTGTCCGGGCGACTGCTGCAGTCGCGCGGACACACGGGTCGTCGGGATCTCCCCCAGCACCATGTATCCGTCCCGATGTCACACCCGGTGTGTGTGGGACACCCGGGTGGGGCAGTAACGGCGAGTGGGCGTCCCGCTATGAGGGAGAACGCTCCAGCCGTGCAGCCGGTGGCTGCTGGCGGACACTATACAAACGGCGGGCCCTCGCTGGCAGGCAGGGGCGGATAGTAGACGCAGGTTCGGCAACATTGGCATATTTACGCGTCGAGCCGACCCGCCGGTAACCCGTTCGCAGGAGAAAGCCGACCGGCCGGTCCTTACCCACGGTCACCTGCGCCTTCGTCCTGGCCGCACCCCCTACCCGCCGGTAGGGTGTGGCCACCGGGGCGGATCCGGCCTCCGGAGCGACCCCTGGAACTCGGGTGCCCCCCGAGCGGTTCCTGGGAGTTTCCTGGACGCTCCGACCGGTTTCGCGCCGGTGCCGGGCCGCCCGGCGGGCTGCGGGCCGCAGCCACCTGCAACTGACCTGCAACAACGCCCGATTGCCCGGAACACCTGATGACTCCGACGAGTCCGAGAGAGACGAGAACGAGCATGACCGAGCAGACCACCACCCCCCGGGTCGCCGTCGTCACCGGCGCCGCGCGCGGCCTGGGCGCCGCCACCGCCCTGCGTCTGGCCGCCGACGGCCACGCCGTGGCCGTCCTCGACCTGGAGGAGTCGGCCGGCCGGGAGACCGTCGAGCGGATCACCGCCG
>NZ_BAAAKJ010000198.1:43652-49571 GCF_039527695.1 Kitasatospora putterlickiae | reverse complement strand
ACGTCTCGGACGCCGGACAGGTCCAGGCCGCCGTCGAGCGGATCGCCGCCGAGCTCGGCGCCCCGGTCGTGCTCGTCAACAACGCGGGCGTGCTGCGCGACAACCTGATCTTCAAGATGACCGAATCGGACTGGGACACGGTCATGAACGTGCACCTGCGCGGCGCGTTCCTGATGACCCGGGCGGTCCAGAAGTACATGGTGGACGCCGGTTTCGGACGCATCGTCAATCTGTCGTCCTCGTCCGCCCAGGGCAACCGCGGCCAGGCCAACTACTCCGCAGCCAAGGCCGGTCTGCAGGGCTTCACCAAGACCCTGGCCATCGAGCTCGGCAAGTTCGGCATCACCGCCAACGCGGTCGCCCCCGGCTTCATCGCCACCGACATGACGGCCGCCACCGCCGCCCGGATCGGCATGGACTTCGAGGACTTCAAGGCCGCCGCGGCCACTCAGATCCCGGTCCAGCGGGTCGGCGTGCCGGAGGACGTGGCCCACACCATCTCGTTCTTCGCCTCCGAGGGCGCCGGCTTCGTCTCCGGCCAGGTGGTCTACGTGGCGGGCGGCCCCCTCGACTGAGCCACCGAACCTACACAGGGTTACCACGGGGTGGGAACCGGCGCGGCCGGTCTCCCGCCCCGCTCCTTTTGCCCGGACTTGGGAAAAAGCACACGAACCCCTTACGGACATTCGATCTGAAAACGTCTTTGGATCGTCCTGAAACAGACCTTGGCCGATCGGAGAACGGCTTTGCCGGGGAATTCCGAATCCGACGGGGAATCACGCTGCGTCGCTGGGTAGGTTCACCGCCGTGCATGCGCCGAGTGAACCGCCGCGCCGCCCGGAGCTCCTGACCACCCGCCGCGGTCCCGTCTCCGGCGAAGGCGTCTCCCGTGAAAGCGTCCGGCCGCCCCTCGGCCGCCGGCAGGCCGCCCTGCTGGGCCTGGCCGCGTCCGGCTACCTGCTCGTGGCCGCCGCCGTCCTGCTTGACACCTCGCTGGTCGACCTCGACTGGAAGATACGCCTGTACCGGCCCTCCGAGCACTGGCCCGGTCTGCAACCGCTGCTCGACACCTGGGTGGTGGCCGGTCAGCGCGGTCCCTCCGCGCTCGCCGCGTTCATGTGGCTCGGCTGGCGCGCCCGCCGGCTCGGCCGGGTCCGGCCGCTGCTGGTGATGGGCGCCGCGCTGCTGCTGCTCAACCTCACGGTCGGCGGGGTCAAGATCGTCACCGGCCGGCTCGGCCCGCACTACGCCCACTACATAGGCTCACCCGGGCTCTTCTCCGGCGGCACCATCTTCCCGTCGGGCCACACCGCGAACGCCGTGGTCACCTGGGGAGCGCTCGCCTACCTGGCGGTCCGCTGGCGGCGCACCGGCGCCCTGCTCGCGGGCGCCACCGCCTGGTCGGTCGGCCTCACCACCGTCTACCTCGGCACCCACTGGGTCACCGACGTCCTGGCCGGCTGGGCCGCCGGACTGCTCGTCCTGCTCTCGCTCCCGCTGCTGGAACCGCTGGTGCTCGCCGCCGAACGCCGGCTCACCCGGCGCCGGAGGACGGCCAGGGCCCGCCCCGGCTAGGATCCAGGAGACCGGCCCCAGGGTCCGTCTTCGAACCCCCGTCGTCCGCCCGGAGGGCGGGCCGGGCGGCTCCCCCAGCCTCCGGCCGGGAGGTACCCCCACGGGTGCGTGCATCGCAAGGCGGAGGAGGGAGTCCATGCGGTGGGGGCACCTCCCGGCCGCCAGGCTGGGGGCCATCGGCGACCGACGACAACGCGGCGAGGTGCGTGCCCTGGGGGCACCTCCCGGCCGCCAGGCTGGGGGCGCGTCGCCCGGCAGGCGGGGGTTTGAAGACGGACCCTAACCCTCCCAGCTGCGGACGACCACCCCGTCACGCACCGCGAGGTTGAGCCGGCCCTCCCGGTAGTCCATGGTCATCGCCGCCCCCTGCGGCAGCACCCGCACCGAGGCCCAGCCGTGCCGGCGGGCCAACTCCTCGGCCCGCTCGACCCGCAGCCCGGCGTAGCCCTCCGCGTCCGTGTCCGTCATCGCCCCTCCTCGGCTCGTCCGGCAGACGTACGCTGGAATCGTAGACCGCCGGTACGGCAACGGGCCGCACGGCCGGGAGGTGACCTGGATGCCCGCCACCACCCCGCGGCGGTGGCGCAGCGGCTCCGAGCCCGCCACCGCCCGCAGCGACCTCAAGCTGCGCTACCTGCTGTCGTTGACCTTCACCCCGCTGTTCGCGCTGGCCACCGCGGGCTTCGCGGTCTGGGCCGCGAACGCCCCCGCGTACGGCGCGCCGAGCCGGGGCACCCTCACCGGCTTCGCCGTGGCCTGCGGGATCCTCACCCTGTTCGCCGTCGTCGATCTCGTCATCGTCCTCCGGCGCCGCCGGACCGAACTCTGACGCGGTGTCTCCCGCGGGGTGGGAAGCCGGCCCCCGGCCCCCACCCCGTGAACGGCGCCCGCCTTCAGCGGTTTCCGACCGCCTGCTTCACCAGCGTCCGCCCGAAGTCCCACATCAGACCGCTCCCCCGGTGCGCGTCCTCCATCACCTCGGTGAAGGCCGCCATGAACCGGTCCACGTCCCCCTCGGTGATGATCAGCGGCGGGATCAGCTTGATCACCTCCAGGTGGTCCCCGGACACCTGGGTGAGGATCCGGTGGCGCTGGAGCAGCGGGACCACCACCATCTGGGCGAACAGCCCCTTGCGGGCCGCCTGGAGCGCCGTCCAGCCGGTCCGCAGCTTCAGTGACCTCGGTCGGCCGAACTCGATGCCGATCATCAGGCCGCGTCCGCGCACCTCGGCGAGCAGCTCGTACCGGTCCACCAGCGCGGTCAGCCGCTCGCGGAAGTGGTCTCCCACCTTGCGGGCGTTCTCCACCACCCGCTCGTCGCGCATGACCTCCAGGGTCGCCAGTCCGGCCGCCATCGCCTGCGCGTTGGAGCCGAAGCTGGCCGAGTGCACCAGCACCCGGTCCATCGACGAGTACACCTTCTCGAAGATCCAGCCCTTGCCGAGGGTCGCCCCGACCGGGACGTAGCCGCCGGACAGCGCCTTGGCCGCGCAGACCAGGTCCGGCAGCACGCCGTCCTCGTGCTGGTAGGCGAAGAACTCGCCGGTGCGCCCGATGCCGGTCTGCACCTCGTCGCAGATCAGCAGCGCCTTGTGGTCGTGCAGCAGCTCCTGCGCGGCCCGCAGCCAGCCGGGCGGGGCCGCCTGTACGCCCTTGCCCTGGATCGGCTCGACGATCAGCGCCGCGACGTCTCCGCGCTTCAGCTCCCTGGCCAGCGCCGCGAGGTCGCCGAGCGGGATCGCGGTGTCCGGCAGCAGCGGGTCGAAGCCCTTGCGGAACCCGTTCTCGCCGTTCACCGAGAGCGAGCCGGTGGTCAGCCCGTGGAAGGCGTGGTCCGCGTAGAGGATCCGCTTCCGGCCGGTGGCGTACCGGGCGAACTTGAGCGCGGTCTCCACCGCCTCGGTGCCGCTGTTGCCGAAGAACACCCGGTCCAGCCCGGGCGCGTGGGAGAGCAGGCGCTCGGCGAGCAGGCCGGGCAGCGGCGAGCAGTCGAAGCGGACCAGGTCCGGCAGGTCGAGGTCCATCACCTGCTGGACGGCCGAGCGGACCACCGGGTGGTGGCGGCCGAGCGCGAAGATGCCGAAGCCGGCCAGCATGTCGAGGTACTCGTTGCCCTCGGCGTCGTAGAAGTACTGCCCCCGGGCCCGCTCGTAGTACTTGTCGAAGCCGATGGTGTGCAGCATCCGCGCCAGCTGCGGGTTCAGGTAGCGGCTCTGCAGTTCGTACCGCTCACCGCCGCGCTCGGCGAGCAGGGCGGCCAGGTCGAAGCGCGACCCGGCGCGCCCGTCACCGTCGACGTGCTGCTGGAGCCCGGTGCGGTCAAGGCGGTCGGTGCGGTCGGGGTCAGCCGGCATGGTGCTGGTTCGCTCCTCGGTTCGGAAGTCCCCGGTCCGGTAGTCCTCGGGCCGGTAGCAGGTGCTTGGCGAAGGCGGCCGTCTGGGCGGCGACCCCGGTGCCGGTCAGCCCGGTCTCCTCCAGGATCTCGCCGCGCGCGGCGTGCCCGAGGAAATCCTGGGGCAGTCCCAGCACCCGCACCGGGACGTCCACGTCCGCGTCCCGCAGCGCCTGGGCGACCGCCGCGCCGACGCCGCCGACCCGGCCGTTGTCCTCGACGGTGACCACCAGCCGGTGCCCGGCGGCGAGGGCCGTCAGCGCCGGGTCGACCGGCTTGACCCAGCGCGGGTCCACCACGGTCGCGGTGAACCCCTCGGCGAGCAGCAGCCTGGCCGCGTCCAGCGCGGCGCCGGCCATGGTGCCGACGGCGACCAGCAGGATCTCCGCCGGCTCCCCGGTGCGCAGCAGGACGTCCACGCCGCCGACCCGCTCGACGGCGGGCACGGCCGGGCCGATGGTGCCCTTGGGGAAGCGGACCACGGTCGGGGCGTCCGCGACGTCGAGGGCCTCGCGCAGCTGGGCGCGCAGCTGGTCGGCGTCGCGCGGGGCGGCGAGCCGCAGGCCGGGGACGACCTGGAGGATCGAGAGGTCCCACATGCCGTTGTGCGAGGCGCCGTCGTTGCCGGTGACGCCGGAGCGGTCCAGGACGAAGGTGACGCCCAGCCGGTGCAGGGCGACGTCCATCAGCACCTGGTCGAAGGCCCGGTTGAGGAAGGTCGCGTACACCGCCACCACCGGGTGCAGGCCGCCGGTGGCCAGGCCGGCCGCGCTGGCGACGGCGTGCTGCTCGGCGATGCCGACGTCGAAGGTCCGCCCCGGGTAGGCCTTGGCGAACGCGGCCAGGCCGACCGGCTGGAGCATCGCCGCGGTGATCGCCACCACGTCCGGCCGCTCGGCGCCGACGGCCAGCAGTTCGTCGCCGAACACCGAGGTCCAGGAGACGCCGGCGGTGGGCGAGATCGGCAGGCAGGTGTAGGGGTCGATCGGGTTGACGGCGTGGAAGCGGTCGGCCTCGTCCTGCTCGGCGGGCCGGTAGCCGCGGCCCTTGACGGTGAGGCAGTGCACGATGACCGGTCCGCCGAAGCCGCGCGCCTTGGTGAGCGCGGACTCCAGCGCGGTGAGGTCGTGGCCGTCGATCGGGCCGAGGTACTTGAGGCCCAGGTCCTCGAACATGCCCTGGGGGGCGAAGGCGTCCTTGAAGCCCTTCTTGGCGCCGTGCAGCGCGTCGAAGATCGGCTGGCCGACCACCGGGGTGCGTTGCAGGGCGTCCTTGCCCCAGGACAGGAAGCGCTCGTAGCCCTGGGTGGTGCGCAGCGCGGCGAGGTGGTTGGCGAGGCCGCCGATGGTGCGGGCGTAGGAGCGCTCGTTGTCGTTGACGACGATGACGAGCGGGCGGTCCTTGGCGTCGGCGATGTTGTTGAGCGCCTCCCAGGCGAGGCCGCCGGTGAGCGCGCCGTCGCCGATCACGGCCACCACCGGGTCGTGCCTGCCGAGCAGCCGGTTGGCCTTGGCCAGGCCGTCGGCGTAGGAGAGCGCGGTGGAGGCGTGCGAGTTCTCGATCACGTCGTGCTCGGACTCGGCGCGCGAGGGGTAGCCGGACAGACCGCCCTTGGCGCGCAGCCGGGAGAAGTCCTGGCGGCCGGTGAGCAGCTTGTGGACGTAGCTCTGGTGGCCGGTGTCCCAGACGATCCGGTCGCGCGGGGAGTCGAAGACCCGGTGCAGCGCGATGGTCAGTTCGACGACGCCGAGGTTCGGGCCGAGGTGGCCGCCGGTGCGGGTGACGGCGTCGATCAGGAAGTCGCGGATCTCGTCGGCGAGCCGGGGCAGTTCGGCGGCCGGGAGGGCCCGCAGGTCCGCCGGGGATGTGACGCTGGAGAGCAGTGACATGGTCTTCACCTCACGACTCGGAGCGGTGCGCCGGGTGCTCGCCGTGGCGGCGCCCGCGGGGTG
>NZ_BAAAKJ010000198.1:38461-43626 GCF_039527695.1 Kitasatospora putterlickiae | reverse complement strand
GGACGGGGGCGGGCGGCGGGGTGCGCCGGCCGCCGGGGAGTGCGCTCAGCGGCTCCGGTTGGAGCCGACGGTGTCGGTGATCGCCCGCAGCGACTCCTTGAGGGAGCCCATGGTGGCGAGCACGGCGGTCGGCTCGTAGCCGCAGTGCGCCATGCAGTTGGAGCAGCGGGCGTCCTTGCCGCGGCCGTACTTGTCCCAGTCGGTCTTCTCGATCAGCTCGCGGTAGGTCGGCACGTAGCCGTCGGCCATCAGGTAGCAGGGTCGCTGCCAGCCGAACAGCGAGTAGTTGGGGATGCCCCAGGCGGTGCACTCGAAGTCGACCTTGCCCTCCAGGAAGTCCAGGAAGAGCGGGCTGTGGTTGAGCCGCCAGCGCCGCCGGTTGCCGCCGGCGAAGGTCTTGCGGAACAGCTCGCGGGTCTGCTCGACGCCGAGGAAGTGGGCCTGGTCGGGCGCCTTCTCGTAGGCGAACGCCGGGGAGATCATCATCTCGTCGACCTTGAGCTCGTCGTTGAGGTAGTCGAGCACGTCGATGATGGTCTGCGGGGTGTCGGTGTTGAAGAAGGTGGAGTTGGTGGTCACCCGGAAGCCGCGCCGCTTGGCCTCCTTGATCGCCTCCACCGCCTCGTCGAAGGTGCCCTCCTTGGCCACCGAGGCGTCGTGCCGCTCGCGCAGCCCGTCGATGTGCACGGTGAAGGTGAAGTACGGCGAGGGCTTGAACTTGTCGAGCTTCTTGCGCATCAGCAGGGCGTTGGTGCAGAGGAACACGTACTTGCGGCGTTCGACCAGCTGCCGGACGATCTCGTCGATCTGCGGGTGCATCAGCGGCTCGCCGCCGGCGATCGAGACCATCGGGGCGCCCGACTCCAGGACGGCGCCGACCGCCTGGGCGACCGGCATCCGCTGCTTCAGCACGCCCGCCGGGTGCTGGATCTTGCCGCACCCCTCGCAGGCCAGGTTGCAGGCGAAGAGCGGTTCCAGTTCGACGATCAGCGGGAATTTGTCGCGTCGCTTCAGCTTCTGCTGCATGAGGTAGGTGCCGACCCGCACGGTCTGGCGCAGCGGCATGGCCATGGCTAGCTCGCCTCCTGGGGGAGCGTCGAGGATGTGGGGTGGTTGAGGGCGGTCGGCGCGGGGCGGACGCGCGCCGGCCGGTCGTCGGACAGGTGCCAGTCGACCAGGGCGGGCACGGTGGAGCGCAGCGTGCGCCAGGCCCGGACGCCGGCGGGCAGGGTGCCCGGGCGCAGCAGCTCGCGCTCGGGCGTGTCGACCACGACCCGCAGCACGGCGGCGGGCAGGCCTGGGCGCAGCTCGCACAGGGCGGCCAGTACGGCGGCGGCCTCCATGTCGACGGCGAGCGCCCCTTGCAGGTGCAGGGCGCGCCGTTCCAGGCCGCGCACCACGTGGTCCGCGGTGTGGTGCACGCCGGTGTGCGCGGTCAGGCCGCGCACGGTGAGGGCCCGGGTGAGCGCCGGGCCGGAGTCGACGGCGAAGTGGTTGCCCTCGGCGTCGCGCACCCCGTCGGCGACGATCACGTCACCGGGCGTCATTCCCGGCGCGACGGCGGCGCCGAAGCCGGCCACCACGACGGCGCCGTAGCCGCCGGGGGCGGCGGTGAGCAGCCTCCTGACGGCGAGTGAGGCCCGCCGCCGGCCGACCCCGGTCCGTACCACGACGGGCGGGCCGCCCGCCGCGCCGCGCCAGTCCCCGCCGCGCAGGGCCCACACCTCGGGGCCGAGCGCGCAGAGGACCAGCAGCGGGGAAGCGGTCACCGGGACGCCCCGATCGCCGCCGGTCCGCCGGCCGGGCGGCCGGTGGCGGGGGTGCCGTGCAGGTAGCGGCCGAGCGCGGTGACCGGGAACACCAGCCGGTACAGGTGGTAGTTGATGGAGAAGTCCCACGGGAAGCCGGTGCCGGTGAACTGCGGCTCGTCCCAGGTGCCCTCGGGCAGCTGGGTGCGCACCAGCCAGTCGACGCCGCGCTCGACCGCCGGATTGGCCCGGCCGTCCGGTCCCTCGCCGGCCGCGAGCAGTGCCATCAGCGCCCACGCGGTCTGCGAGGCGGTGGACTCGCCGCGCCCGGCCCAGCGCTCCGGGTCGTCGTAGGAGCGCATGTCCTCGCCCCAGCCGCCGTCGCCGTTCTGGCGGTCCTCCAGCCAGCGCACCGACCGGCGGATCGCCGGGTGCTCGGCGGGGACGCCGGCGGCGACCAGCGCGGGCAGCACCGAGCCGGTGCCGTAGATGTAGTTGGTGCCCCAGCGGCCGAACCAGGAGCCGTCCGCCTCCTGGTTGCGCAGCAGCCACTCGACGCCGCGCCGGGTGCGCGGGTCGTGCGCCCGACCGACCTCGGCGAGCATCTCCACGACGTGCGCCGTGACGTCCGCGGACGGCGGGTCGACGACCTCGCCGAAGTCGCAGAACGGCAGCTTGTTCGGCAGGGTGCTGGTGTTGTCGACGTCGAAGGCGCCCCAGGCGCCGTTCTTGGACTGCATGCCGAGGTTCCACCGCACGCCCCGGTCGACCGAGCCGGCCACCTTGGCGGGGTCGGGGTGGGCGACCCGGCGCAGCGCGAGCACCACCTCGGCGGTGTCGTCGATGTCCGGGTAGGTGTCGTTCTCGAACTCGAAGGCCCAGCCGCCGGGGGCGAGCGAGGGCCGCTGGACGGACCAGTCGCCGCGCTTGGTGATCTCCTCGCCGAGCATCCAGTCGACGGCGGAGACCAGCGCCGGGTGGTCGGCCGGGACGCCGGCGTCGACCAGCGCGATGGTGGCCAGGCAGGTGTCCCAGACCGGGGACTGGCAGGCCTCCAGCCAGCGCCGGCCGTCGGGGGTGTGCACGGTGAAGCGGTCGAAGGAGGAGAGTCCGGCCCGCATCACCGGGTGGTCGAGCTCGTAGCCCTCCAGGTGCAGGGCGATCAGCGAGTAGACGGCGGGGGGCTGGATGCCGCCCCAGCAGCCGTCGGCCTCCTGGCGCTCGACGATCCAGCGGCAGGCCTGGGAGAGCGCGAGGCGGCGCAGCGGGCGCAGGGCGCGCCGGTGGTAGGCGTGCAGGACCTTGTCGAGGCGTTCGAACAGGCCGTCCCAGCTGGTGGCGGGCGCGAGCGGCCGGGCGGGGAAGGGGTCGTCCGGGTCGGTGTGCAGCTCGGTGAGCGGGAAGGGGGCCGGACGGACCGGGCGGTGGGCGGAGACGATGGTCAGCGGGACGATGGTCTGCCGCGCCCAGCAGCCGAAGGCGTAGATGTTCAGCGGGAGCCACTTCGGCAGGAACATGATCTCCGGCGGCATCTCGGGCAGCCGGTCCCAGGGCCACCAGCCGAAGAGCGCCAGCCAGATCCGGGTGAACACCCGGGAGGCGGCGATGCCGCCGGCGGAGCGGATCCAGCGGGCGGCGGTGAGCATGTGGGGGGCGTTCGGGTCGTCCCCGGCGAGCTTCAGGGCGACGTAGGCCTCGACGGTGGTGGACAGCTCGGCCGGGCCGCCGTGGAAGGTGGACCAGGTGCCGTCCTCGCGCTGCTGGGAGCGGATCCACTCGGCGGTCGCCTTGGTCTGTTCCTCGGTGAGGATCCCGAGGAACTGCCGGAGCAGTAAGTCCTCGGCGTCCATGGTGACGTTGGTCTCCAGATCGCCCTTCCACCACCCCTCGGAGCTCTGCAGGGAGAGCAGGTGCGTGGTGGCACGGGCCAGGGCCTCCTCGGCGGAGGCGGCCCCGTCCTGCTGTTGATCGGTCCGGCCGGACGGGGTGTCCGGGGCGGATCCCTCGGGCTGCCACCGCCCGGCGCTCAGCAGCGCCGGGGGGAGGCCGCCCACCGCGACCGGCTCGGAATCGTACTCAGGGTCGAGCCGGCCGTCCGCGGTTGCTGTCAACGTAACGTCACCTCTCTCGTACCACCACGAATTCGGCGAGTGCGACGAAGTGCTCGCGCACCACATCGGGCATGGGCACCTCGTCCAGGGCGGCGAGGGCAGTCGTGTGCTGGCGGCGGGCCTCCTCCTGGGTCCAGGCCCGCCCGCCGGCCTTCTCGATCAGCAGGGCGCGGGCGGCCAGCTCGGTCTCGCTCTCCTCGCCGCGCCCCTTGGGGTCGGCGAGCTGCTCGGCCAGTTCACGGGAGGCCGCGCCGCCCTCGGCGAGGGCGGCGGCGACCGGCAGGGACTTCTTGCGCTGGCGCAGGTCGCCCCAGTGCGGCTTTCCGGTGACCTCGGTGGCGCCCCAGATGCCGAGCAGGTCGTCCACCGCCTGGAAGGCCAGGCCCAGGTGCTCGCCGAAGCGCTGGAGGGAGTCCGCGGCCCGGTCGTCGGCGCCGGCCAGGACGGCGCCCAGCGCCGAGGCGGCGGCGAGCAGGGCGGCGGTCTTGCCGCCCTCCATCTCCAGGCACTCGGCGACGGTCACGGTGTCCCGCTGCTCGAAGGCGACGTCCATCGCCTGGCCGTCGATCAGCCGGCGGCTGGCGGTGTTGAGCAGCCGGACGGCGCGCGCGGCGTCGGTGGGGCTCGTCCCGCCCGTGGTCGCGGCGTCGAGCAGCACCTCCGTACCGAGCGTCGCCAGGGCGTCACCGACCAGGATCGCCTGGGCCGGACCGAAGACCGTCCAGGCGGTGGCCCGGTGGCGCCGGGTCTCGTCACCGTCCATCAGATCATCATGGAGCAGGGAGAAGTTGTGCACCAGCTCAACAGCGACCCCACCGGGCACTCCGGCCTCCGCCGGAGCGCCGGCGGCCTGGGCCGAGAGCAGCGCCAGGGCCGGGCGGACGGCCTTGCCGCCGTCCCCCGCGACCGGCGTGCCGTCCCGGTCGATCCAGCCGAAGTGGTACGCCGCGACGGTGTCCATGGGTGCCGCCAGACGGGCGACGGCGGCCCTCAGCGGCGGGGTGCAGAGCGCGCGGGTGCGGTCGAGCAGCTCCGGCACCGAGACCGGTTCGGCATGTGCCGTGCCTCCGACGGCCGTGCCGATGCGTGACTCCACGTACGTTCCCTCTCCCTGGTGGTGCCTGGCCGCGTGGGACGGCCGGACGCTGGCGGTGGTGGTGCGGCCGGTGGGGCCACGGCCGGTGAGGACGGTCGCGCCGCCGGGACCGAACGGGTGAACGCCCGCTCTGACGGGCTCGCCGCGGTCCCCGGCGAGCGGGGCACCGGTCACCGCGGCCACCTCCCGTCGCCGCGGTCGAGGGGCCGG
>NZ_BAAAKJ010000198.1:25270-38402 GCF_039527695.1 Kitasatospora putterlickiae | reverse complement strand
CGCACGGCCCCTTCCATGGTGGCGGGCCAGCCGGTGGCCGTCCACGCGCCGGGCGGCAGCAGGCCGGGGACGGCGGTGCGCGGGCCGGGGCGCAGCACCGCGGTGCCCGGGGCCGGGTCGAAGGTGGCGGTGCGCTCCCTGGTGACGAAGAAGTCCAGCACCTCGGCCCCGCCCGCGGCGGGCAGCAGCCGGGCCAGCTCCGGCAGGTAGCGGCGGCGCAGCTCGGCGACCGGCAGGTCGATCTCGTCCTGCACGGCGGACTGCGACAGCGCCAGGTACTGGGCGCCCGGGTGGGCCGCGCCGAGCGCGGTGCCGGCCAGGCCGGAGTGCGCGGTGCGGTCGAAGACCCACTGGACGGGCGAGCCGAGCGCCGCGAAGAACGGCCGCCGCAGCACCTCGCGGTCGTAGATCACGTGCACGTTGAGGATCGGCGCGGTGCCGAAGCCGGCGAGCCGGTCCTGGCCCGCGATGGCGTCCGGCGGCAGCAGGGCCGCCGCGCTGTCCTGGGCGCCGGCCAGCACCACGGTGTCGGCCGCGAGCGGCTCGTCGACGCCCTCCAGCCGGACGGCGTGCTGCGGGTCGGCGGGCTTGAGCTCGCTCACCCGGGCGCGCAGCAGCACCTTCACGCCGGCGCGCTCCAGCTCGGCGAGCGCCCGGTCGTGGTGGATCGCGCCGAGCGGCACGGTGGCCGCGCCGATGTCGGAGGCGCCCGGGTCGGAGAGCAGCCCGGTCTTGAACACCATGGCGGCGAGCGCCAGCGACACCTGGTCGGCCCTGGCGTTCAGGGTGGCCACGCCGACCAGGTCCCACAGCGCGGCGAGGGTGCGCGCGTTCTGGCCCTGGTCGCGCAGCCAGTCGCCGAAGGAGACCGCGTCCAGCGCCGGATCGGCGAGGTCGAGGCGGCGCAGCGCCAGGGCGCCGCGGACCACCCGGGCCCGGTCGGCCGGGCCCAGGTGCGGGTAGCGGGCCAGGCTGCCGGCCAGGTGCAGCGGCACCGGCAGCGCGGCGCGCCCCAGCCGCCCGAGGGTGCGCACCGGTGCGCCGGGGGGGCCGGAGACGCCCAGCACGGGCACCTCCAGGCGGTCCTGGAGGTGCACCAGCCCGTTGGCGCCGAGCCTCTCCAGCAGGCCCCGGTAGGCGGTGCAGCAGCGCAGGTAGACGTGCTGGCCGTTGTCGACGGTCAGCTCGCCCCGTTGGAAGGAGAAGGCCAGGCCGCCCAGCCGGGGGCGGCCCTCGGCGAGGGTGACCCGGTGGCCGGCCTCGGCCAGCCGCAGTGCGGCGGTGACGCCCGCGAGGCCGCCGCCGACCACGACGGCGGCCGGGCGTGCGGCGTCGGCTCGCCCGGTCATCGGCTCTCCCCCTCGCGTCCCGCGCCCGGTCCGGTCATGGCCGGAGCGCCCGTGGTCAATGCGGTCGGACCCGGGACCAGTGCGGTCGGATCCGGCACAGCCGTCAACAGGGCTCTACCCAAAAGTGATTCCCCGCTGACACAGCGTGACAGAACTGTGGCAAGAATCAAGAACGCCCCCCGGCGAGCCCGGAAAGCGCCACGTACGCCTTCTCCCAGCCCGGCAGCGACACCCGGCCGCGCAGCACCGACTCGGGGTCGGCGGCGATCCGGCCGAGCAGCCGGTGGTAGATGCCCGCCATCGCGGCGGTGCAGGCCCGGCTGCGGCGGTCGAGCATCGGCAGCAGCCGCAGGCCCTCCTCGAAGGCCGCCTGGGCGCGGGCCGCCTCGAAGGAGATCAGCCCGGTGAAGTCGGCGCCGACCGGCGGGCGGGACTGCGCGAAGCCCTCCTGGCAGCCGAACCGGACGAGGTCCTCGGCCGGCAGGTAGGTACGGCCGTTCAGGGCGTCCTCGCGCAGGTCGCGCAGGATGTTGGTGAGCTGGAGCGCCAGGCCCAGGGTGTCCGCGTACCGGGCCCCGCGCTCGGGGTCCTGGCAGCCGTAGACGCCGAGGGACAGCCGCCCGATCGCCCCGGCCACGCACCGGCAGTAGACCTTCAGCTCCTCGTACGTCTGGTACTCGGCGCCCTTGAGGTCCATCTCGACCCCGTCGATCAGCTCGTCGAAGCCGCCGAGCGGGATCGGGAACCGCCGGGCCGCGTCCGCCAGCGCGACCTTGATCGGATCGGTGTCGTCCTCCGCGACGGAGCCGGACCGGATCTCGTCCAGCAGCTCGCGGGTTCGCAGCAGGGCCTCGGCCTTGCGGTCGTCCGGGAGGTCGCCGTCGCCGATGTCGTCCACCCGGCGGGCGAGCGCGTACAGGGCCGACATGGCCAGCCGCTTCGGCTCCGGCAGCAGCCTGATGCCGTAGCTGAAGTTGCGGGCCTGCAGCCCGGTCACTGCCTCGCAGTACCGGTACGCCGCCATGACGGGCGCGGACGCCAGTGGTGATGCCGCCACTCGGGCGTTCACCTTCCCTTCGCGAAGATGGCCGCCGCCTTCGCTGCGAGGCGGCGCTTGTCCGGCTTCGCCTGCTGGGCGAGCACGTCGTACCCGGCGTCCTCGATGGCCGCCAGGGCCGCGTAGCCACCTGCGGTGAATCCCGCCAGGAGCAGTCGAAGCCTCCCCCGAACCGTACCTACCAATGGCGCGCCCCGGTCGAGCAGGGTGCGGGCACGGTCCGTCTGGAAGGCGATCAGCCGGCGGACCGCGGGGCCGGCGCTCGGCGCGGCGAGGTCCTCCTCGGTGACGCCGAACCGCTCCAGGTCCTCGGCGGGCAGGTAGATCCGGCCCCGGGCGAGGTCCTCCGCGACGTCCTGGAGGTGCTCGACGATCTGCAGGGCGGTGCAGACCGCGTCGGACATCGCTATCCGCTCGGGGGTGGCGACGCCGGCGATGGCGAGCACCAGGCGGCCGACCGGGTCGGCGGAGAGCGTGCAGTACTCGACCAGGTCCTCGTAGCGGGCGTAGCGGGCGGTGGTCTGGTCGACCCGGTTGGCCTGGATCAGCCGGCGGAACGGCTCCGGGGTGAGGCCGTGCCGGTCGACCAGCGGGACCAGCGGGCGCAGCAGCGGGTGGCGGGGGGCCCCGGCGGCCGTGGACGGGGCGAGGGCGGTCTCGAAGACGCGGTCGAGGTCGCGCTCCAGGCCGTCCAGCAGGGCGAGCCGGAAGGCGGTCTCCTCGGGGCCGGGCCGGTGCGGTCCCCCGGGGACGGCGCCGGGCGCCGGGGGCGGGGCGGGCGCGCCGAGCAGCGCGGCGGTGCCGGCCGGGTCGGCGAGGTCGCCGTCACCGGCGTCGTCGACCAGCCGGGCGAAGCCGTAGACCGCCATCAGGTCGTCGCGCCACGCGGCGGGCAGGAAGAACGGGGCGACCGGGAAGTTCTCCGCGTCCGCCTTGGCCAGGGTCGCCGCTCCCGCGGCTCCCTCCGGGGACGGCGGTTCACTGTTGGGCTGGGCCGAAGCCGACACTGCTGTCACTCCCCCGTTCTACACCGCTCCGGAGATCGGCCCGAGTCGGACACGCGTCCGATCACGGGAGTCACGTCCGGCACACCACCCCCGCGCTTACAGCCTGACACCAACGGCCGCGCCGGAGAAGAGCGCCTCGCCCGGCGCACGGGGCGCTCACCCGGGCGGCGGCGGGCCACCCGGGGCACGGCGGGGCGGGCCGGGGGCGCGCGAACGACGGCGGGGCCGGTCCCGGACGTCCTCCGGAAACCGGCCCCGCCGTACCCGTCGGGCGCTACGGGCGCTCGCCGCGCTCGTAGCGGCGGACGACCTCCTCGGTCGGCCCGTCCATGACGAGCTCGCCGGCCTCGATCCAGATGGTCCGCTCGCAGGTCTCGCGGATCGACGCGTTGTCGTGGCTGACCAGGAAGACCGTACCGGCCTGCTCGCGCAGCTCCGTGATCCGCTTCTTGCTGCGCTTCTGGAAGGCCTGGTCGCCGGTGGCCAGCGCCTCGTCGATGAGCAGCACGTCGTGGGTCTTGGCCGCCGCGATCGCGAAGCGCAGACGGGCGCCCATCCCGGAGGAGTAGGTGCGCATCGGCAGCGAGATGAAGTCGCCCTTCTCGTTGATGCCCGAGAAGTCGACGATGTCCTGGTAGCGGCGGCGCACGTCGGCCGGCGACATGCCCATGGCGAGGCAGCCGAGGACGACGTTGCGCTCACCGGTCAGCTCGTTCATCAGCGCGGCGTTGACGCCGAGCAGCGAGGGCTGGCCGTTGGTGTAGATGCCGCCCTTCTCGGTCGGCAGCAGGCCGGCGATGGCCGCCAGCATGGTGGACTTGCCGGAGCCGTTGGAGCCGATCAGGCCGATCGCCTCGCCCTTGTACGCGGTGAAGCTGACGCCCTTCACCGCGTGCACCTCGCGCACGCCGGACCCGCGCTTGCGGCTGATGATCCGGCTGAGCGCCGAGGTGGCGCTGCCCTTGCCGGAGCCGGCGCCGTGCACCCGGTAGACGATGTGCACGTCGTCCACGACGACGGTGGGCTCGCGGGCCACGTCCGCGTCGAACACCTTGCGGCGCGGAACGGCGTCCTTCAGGCCCTTGGTCAGGTCGGTCCCTCGCACGTCGGTGTCAGCCACGGCCGTACTCCTCCTCAGCCTTCCAGAAGAAGACGTATCCGATGACCAGCATGCCAACACCCCAGGCGATCCCGTACTTCCACTGGTGCGGCGGGAACTCCAGGAACTGCTGTTGGTGCTTGTTGTAGATGATGGGCGCGAGCGCGTGGCGGACCAGGTCGATGTAGACCGAGGCCGGGTTGAGCTCCATCACCTTCTGCCAGAACTCCGGCCACTCCTTGATCTTGTCGGTGATGCTGTACATGACACCGGACAGAAACAGCCAGGCGCGCATCGCGAACGGGATCAGCTGGGAGATGTCGCTGGTCTTGGCGCCGATCCGGGCGAAGATCAGGGCGACGCCGGTGTTGAACATCGACTGCAGCACCAGCGCGGGGACCACCAGGATCCAGGTCCGGCCGGGCTCGATGCCGTTCAGCAGCACCACGGCGAACAGCACGACCATCGAGATCAGCAGCTGCTGGAGCTGGATCACGGTGAAAGCGATCGGCAGCGAGGCGCGCGGGAAGTGCAGCGCCCGGATCAGCCCGAGGTTGTCCGCGATCGCCCGGGTGCCGGACTGCACGGCGTTCTGGGTGAACTGGAAGATGAAGACGCCGATGCAGAGCCAGGCGACGTAGTACGGGTTGTCGTCCTTGTTGGCCAGGATCTCGCCGAAGACCAGGTAGAACACCGCGCAGTTCAGCAGCGGCGTCACGACCTGCCAGATCTGGCCGAGCTTGGCGTCGGTGTACTGGGCGACCAGGCGCGCCGTGGCGAAGGCCCAGATGAAGTGGCGGCGGGCCCAGAGCTGCTTGCTGTAGGCGAACAGGCCGGGCCGTCTGCCGCTCACCGTCAGGCCGTACTTGTCCGCAAGCTGCTTCGGGGTCAGGCCCGCGTCCGCCCCCCTCGGGGCTGAGAGGCTGACGGGTTCACTCACTGTCGACACATTCGTCCTTCGCGCGGGATCCTCGGCGCCTGGCCGCTCGGCGGGGTCCGCCGGCCTTGCGCCGCTGGGGATCCACTCGGATATCGGGGGGAGTGCGGCCGGTGTGTGGTCACCGGCCATGACGACCGTCCTACCGCACGGTCGTCGAACGATCAGATGACCGGCGGTCGGCCCAGCCTGGTCAGGCGCCACACGGTACGCCATCGCATGGGCCGCCGCGCACCGCAGGGTTCGCGCCAGCCCGCCTTGAACCCGCCCAGCCAGGCCTTGAACGCCTCGGGGGAGGGTCGGCGGGCCAGCGTGAGCAGGAACCAGGTTCCCAGGTATAGAGGCGTCAACAGGGCCGGAAGGTTCCGCCTCGCGAGCCAAACCCTGTTCCGGGCCACGTTGTGGAAGTACGTGGCGTGCCGCGCGGGCGAGGTGGTGGGGTGGTGGAGCACCACGTCGGCCCGGTAGTCGATGGCCCAGCCGGCGTCCAGCGCGCGCCAGGCGAGGTCGGTCTCCTCGTGCGCGTAGAAGAACTCGGCGGGCAGCTGGCCGGCGTTCTCGAACACCGCGCAGCGCACCGCGCTCGCCCCGCCCAGGAAGGTGGTCACCCGGGAGGAGCGCAGCGGGTCGCTGGCGCGCAGCCGGGGCACGTGCCGGCGCTGGGTGGCGCCGGTGTCCGGGTCGGCGATCCGGAAGCTCACGATGCCGAGCTCCGGGTCGGCGGTGAAGGCCTCGCGCAGCAGGCGGGCCGCGTCGGTGCCGGGCAGCCGGCCGTCGTCGTCCAGGAACAGCACCGCGTCGACGTCCCGGCCGTTGGGGCCGAACAGCTCGATGCCGACGTTGCGCCCGCCGGGGATGCCGAGGTTCTCGGGCAGCTCGACGGTGCGCACGCCCTCCGGGAGCGGGGGCATCGGGACGCCCTGGGCGACCACGGCCAGCTCCACGGGCGGGCCCTGCTGGGCGCGGACCGACTCGATCAGCGCGGTCAGCTCGGCCGGGCGGTTGCCCATGGTGATGATCACCGCGCCGAGCCGGAAGGCGTCGGCTCCGGTCGGGCTGCTCTGCACGGTGCTCTCCGTCGTCTCGGTCCCCTGCACGCCGTTCCCCTTCACCCGGCTCACCTGAGCCTGCTCGACAGGACGATGCTCAGCAGGTGCAGCACGGTCTGCAGCATGGCGATCGCGGCCAGCACGACGACGGCGATCCGGGTGAGGAACAGGCCTCCGTGGAGCAGGTCGGCGACGCCCGCGGCCAGGATGAGCAGCGAGGCCTCGACCGCGCCGACCAGCCGGTGGAACTTGAGGAACGAGGCGGCCCGGCGGGCCTTGGCGACGCCGGCCGAGCGCGGCACCGAGGCGCTGTCCTCGACCGCCGTCAGGCCGCTGCGGGCGCGGGCGACGTCGACCAGGTCGGTCTCCGACTTGATCAGGATCGCGCCCAGCGCGGCCAGGGTGCCGAGGAAGGCCCACTCCCAGTGCGCGGCGGCGCCCTCGCGGTGGAACAGGTCGGTGGCGCGCAGGCCGAGGCCGGTCAGCAGGGCCGCCTCGGACACGTAGTGGCCGACCCGGTCCAGGTAGACGCCGGTGAGCGAGGTCTGCCGGCGCCAGCGGGCCACCTCGCCGTCCACGCAGTCCAGCAGCAGGTACAGCTGGATCAGCAGGGCCGCCAGCACGGCGCCCGCGATGCCCGGGACGACCAGCGCGGCGCCGGCCAGGACACCGGTGAGCATCATCAGGTACGTCAGGCCGTTGGGCGTGATCGCCGTCACGGTGGACAGCACCCGGGTGATCCGCAGGGAGATCCGCCGCATGTAGAGCCGGCCGGCCCAGTGCTCGGCGCTGCGGCGCTGGAGCATGCCCTCCGGGTGGATCACCGCGCGCAGTTCCTCGATCGAGGGCCGGCGGGTCAGGTCCACCGGCGGCGGCGCGGCCCCCGCGGCGGGGCGGTCAGCTGTTGACGGCTTGGACATAGTCGGCGTACGCGTCCCTGATTGCGGAGGGGGAGAGGTCGAGGTGCTCAAGGATGGTGAAACGGCCCGGCCGGGTGTTCGGAGCGTAGTGCACCGCCTCGGTGAACTCCGCCTCGGTGAAGCCGATCTGAGCGGCGGTCACCGGCAGCCCGTGGTGCGCCAGGCGCTCCACGATCAGGCCGGTCAGCTCGCGCTCGCCCCGCAGGAAGCTGGCGAAGGCGGCGCCGAGGCCGACCTGTTCGCCGTGCTGGGCGGACCGCTTGGGATACAGCACGTCCAGGGCATGCGAGATCTCGTGGCAGGCGCCCGACGAGGGCCGGGTGCTGCCCGCGATGTTCATCGCGATGCCGGACAGTACCAGTGCCTCCGCGAGGGCCGTCAGGAAGCCCCGGTCCTGGAGGTTCCCCGGGTGGCGCAGCAGGTTCTCGCCGGCCGAGCGGGCCATCGCGACGGCCAGGCCGTCCACCGGTTCGCCGGTCTCGGCGTGCGACAGCTCCCAGTCGGCGCAGGCCGAGATGTTGGAGACGATGTCGCCGATGCCGGCCGCGACGAAGCGCGGCGGGGCGCCCAGGATCACGTCCAGGTCGATCACGATGCCGATCGGGCTGGGCACCCCGTAGGAGCCGCGCCCGCCGACGTTGTCCAGGGTGGAGACGGGCGAGCAGATGCCGTCGTGCGCCAGGTTGGTCGGGACCGAGACCAGCGGCAGGCCGATCCTGGCGGCGGCGTACTTGGCGACGTCGATGATCTTGCCGCCGCCCAGCGCGACGACGGTGTCGTAGTGGCCGCCGCGCACCCCGCCGCGGATCTCGTCCGCCAGCCGGACCGCGCTGTCGAGACTGCCGTCCTCGACGCTGTACCAGTCGGCGCCGGGCAGCGCCGGCTCCAGCCGGGCGCGCAGCACCGAGCCCGAGCCGTTGCTGATCGCCACCGCGATCCGGCCCGAGGCGGACACCCGCTGGTCGGCGAGGATGCCGCCGAGCGCGTCCAGCGCGCCCGGGCGGATCTCCACGAAGACCGGTGACGGCACCAGCCGGGTCAGTACTGGCACGCGATCTCCCGCGCCTTCGCCAGGTCGTCGTGGTTGTCGACCTCGACCCAGGAGACCTCGCCGATCGGCTGGACGTCGATCCGCAGACCGCGGTCGACCATCTCCTGGTAGCCGTCCTCGTAGTACAGCTGCGGGTCGCGCTCGTAGGTGGCGCGCAGCGCGTCGGCGAGGTCGGCGGCGGCGGACGGGTTGATCACGGTGACGCCGATGTACTCGCCGGTGGCCTCGGCCGGGTCCATCAGCTTGGTGATGCGGCGCATGCCGGCGGTCGGGTGGACGACCACCTTCATCTCCTCGTCGGCGAGTCGCTTCACCGTGTCGAGGGCGAGCAGGATGCCGGGCTCGCGGCCCTCGGCGGCCAGCCGGGCGTTGGCCTCCAGCATGGTGCGCTGGACCGAGACCGGGTGGACGGTGTCGCCGTTGGCGAGCAGCAGGCCCTCGGTGAAGAGGTCGCGGGCGCACCAGAGGGAGTAGGCGTTGTTCCACTCCTCGGCCTTGTCGTTCTCGACCAGGGTGAGCCTGACGCCGTACTTGCGCTCCAGGGCGTCCTTGCGCTCCTCCACCGCCTCCTTGCGGTAGCCGACGACGATCGCCGCCTCGCGCAGGCCGACCTCGGCGAAGTTGCCGAGGGTGAGGTCCAGCACGGTCCGCTCCCCGTCGACCGGCACCAGCGCCTTGGGCAGGGTGTCGGTGTACGGGCGCAGCCGGCGGCCGGCGCCGGCTGCCAGAACGAGGCCGATCATGCGGGGTCTCCTGATCCGTCGTGCGGTGCGCGGCCGCGCGCGGCCGCCGGGAGTCTCCGGGTGACCGGCGGTGGCGCGCCGGGCCGCCGAGATGCGGCCGCGGTGTCCTATGTGATGGTAGGCGACCATGACCATCGGCCCGAACGCGGCCGGATGGTCGAACACGGATCGAACACATTCCGAACACCTCTGCTAGCGCGGACCCCTCCCCGGCCGCCCGACGCCCCCGCGCCGACGGGTTGTGCGTGGGACCCCTGCGCGGTGCCACCCGTACGGCAGACTGGGGCGCGACGCCACCGGTGCGAGCCGTGGTCGCCCCCCGTGCTCCCCGAGTGCTCCCGAAGCTGCCGAAAGAGGCCTCATGCCCCAGAGCCTGCCGACCGACCACCCGACCCACCTCGACCCGGAGGCCGGCCCCGGTGCCGGCGCCGGTCCGGGCGCCGGGCTCGACACCGGGCTGGACACCGGCCTCGACGTCGAGGCGGACGTGGACACCGGCGCGTTCTCCTCCGGCCCGTCGGAGGAGATCCTGCTGGAGCTGGTCGACGACGAGGGCGTGACGATCGGCACGGCGGAGAAGCTCTGGGCCCACCAGCAGCCCGGCCGGCTGCACCGGGCGTTCTCGGTCTTCCTCTTCGACCGGCAGGGCCGGATGCTGCTCCAGCGCCGGGCGCTCGGCAAGTACCACTCCCCCGGGGTCTGGTCGAACACCTGCTGCGGCCACCCCTACCCCGACGAGCCGCCGTTCGTGGCCGCCGCCCGGCGGACCGCGGAGGAGCTGGGCGTCGCCCCGGCGCTGCTCTGCGAGGCGGGCACGGTCCGCTACGACCTGCCGGACGAGGCGTCCGGGCTGATCGAGCGCGAGTGGAACCACCTGTTCGTGGGCCTGGTCACCGAGCCGGTGCGGGCGAACCCGGACGAGGTGGACGACCACGCGTTCGTGACCGCCGAGGAACTGCGCGCGCTGGAGGCGGAGCGGCCGTTCTCGGTGTGGTTCCGGACCGTGTTCGAAGCCGCCCTGCCCGGCATCCGCGAGATCGCCGGGAACTCCTGGTAGTCCGGCCCGCCCACCGCGGCGGCGGTCAGCCGCGGTCCCCCCGGGGGAGCGGCAGCGAGGCCCAGATCACCTTGCCGCCCTCCCCCGCCTTCTCCACGTCGCAGACCCCGCCGGCCTGCAGCGTGACGCTCTTCACCAGCAGCAGCCCGCGCCCGCCGGTCCGCCCGGTGTCGGCCACCAGCGCCTTCGGCCGGTACGGGTCGCCGTCCTCGACGGAGACCCGCACCCAGCCGCCCCGCACCGCCAGCTCGGTGGTCACCTCCGGCGACAGTTCGGCGGCGTGCGTCACCGCGTTGCCCACCAGCTCCGAGACGATCAGCAGCAGGTCGTCCACCAGCTCCTGGTAGCGGTTCTCCGCCAGCCCCTGGGCCAGCAGCCGGTCGCGCACCGCGTGCCGGGTGCGCGGCACCGAGGCCTGCTCGGCCGGCACGGTGAACCGCCACACCCCCTCGACCGGGCCGCCCCGTGCCGCCTCTTCCTCGCTGATCCGCTCCACGTCCAGCCGCCCTTCGTCCGCGACCCGGGAATCAGGCGTTCCGCTCATGGCGCCCTCGGTGCACAGAGGCTAGGAGAGCCGCCCCCGGGGCCGGGGCACCGTCGACAAGTTGCCCGTGTCGGACCGCCCCCGCCCGTTCCCGACTGTTCGCCGTCCGCAACTCGACCGTTAACCGCCGTCGAACCACCGCTTCGCGCACACCGGCGACCCGTCCCACGGAACCCCACCATCCCGGCCGTCCCCACCGGGGAAACGCAGGTGAGAAGCACGCGGAAACCCTGGTAATGTTCTCTCTGTCGCCGAGGGGGCGAGCAGGAAATCCCCCGGAGCACACACCCCGTCCGGGTGGCGGAATGGCAGACGCGCTAGCTTGAGGTGCTAGTGCCCTTTATCGGGCGTGGGGGTTCAAGTCCCCCCTCGGACACCATGGATTCCCCGTGGGAACTCGAAAGAGACCCCACGGGGAATTTCTTTTTTCCGGCCTCCTCCGCGTCTTCTTCCCGCCCCGTTCCGGCCACCCTTCCGGGGGTGATGGTTCGAGCACGAGATGACAACGATCGGGTGTTTTGTGTCGCATTTGAGGGTCATCTGAGGTTTCGCCCGTTTTGGCCGCTTAGGCTGTCTCCGTTTGTCCGGAAAACCAGGCGAGACGACGAGACAGAGGACCGATACGGTGAGTGAACCCGAGTCGACGACGGCATCACACCAGCACTACCGCCGCTCGCTCGGCACGATCAGCCTCACCGCCGTGGGCCTGGGGTCGATCATCGGATCGGGCTGGCTGTTCGGGGCCGAGCGGGCCGCGCGGCTGGCCGGGCCGGCGTCAATCGTCGCCTGGGTGATCGGGGCGGCCGTCGCGCTGACCATCGCGCTCACCTACAGCGAGCTGGGGTCGATGTTCCCCAAGGCCGGCGGCATGGTCCGGTACGGGCAGTACTCGCACGGCTCGCTCGCCGGGTACCTGGCGGCCTGGGCCAACTGGATCGCCATCGTCTCGGTCATCCCCGGCGAGGCGACCGCCTCGGTGCAGTACATGAGCTCCTGGGACTTCGACTGGGCCAAGGGGTTGTACGACGGGCGGGAGCTGTCCGTCAGCGGTGTGGCGCTGGCCAGCGTGCTGCTGCTGGTCTACTTCGCGCTGAACTGGTTCGCGATCACGCTGTTCGCCAAGACCAACACCGCGATCACCGTGTTCAAGGTCGTCGTCCCCACGCTCACCGCCGGGGCCCTGCTGTTCGCGCACTTCGACACCAGGCACTTCACCGACCACGGCGGCTTCGCCCCGAACGGCTGGAGCGCGGTGTTCACGGCGGTGGCCGTCTCCGGCATCGTCTGGGCGTTCAACGGCTTCCAGTCCCCGCTCAACCTGGCCGGCGAGGCCCGCGACCCCGGCAAGTCGCTGCCCAAGGCGGTGATCGGCTCGATCCTGATCGCCCTGGTGATCTACGTCGCGCTGCAGATCGCCTTCCTCGGCGCCGTGCCGACCGCCGACCTGGCCAACGGCTGGAGCGGCCTCGGCTACACCTCGCCGCTCGCCGACCTGGCCATCGCCTGGGGCCTGAACTGGCTCGCGCTGCTGCTCTACGCGGACGCCTTCGTCTCCCCCAGCGGCACCGGCATGATCTACGCCGCCACCACCTCCCGGATGATCCACGGCGTCCAGGAGAACGGCCACCTGCCGTCCGTGTTCGGCAAGGTCGACCGCAGGACCGGCATCCCGCGCCCGGCGCTGGTGCTCAACCTGGTCGTCGCCTTCGGCTTCCTCGCGGTCTTCCGCGGCTGGGGCTCGCTGGCCGAGATCGTCTCGGTGGCCACCGTGATCTCGTACATCACCGGCCCGGTCGCCGTGATGGCGCTGCGCCGCCTGGCGCCGGAGCTGCCGCGCCCGGTGCGGCTGCGCGCGATGCCGGTGATCGCCCCGGTCGCCATGGTCTTCGGCTCGCTGGTGCTGTACTGGGCCCGCTGGCCGCTCACCGGCAAGGTCATCCTGCTGATGGCCGCCGGCCTGCCGATCTGGGCCTTCTACGAGCTGCGCAAGCCGTTCGCCGAGCTGAAGCCGCACCTCAAGGCCGGTGCCTGGATGATCGCCTACCTCTTCGTGATGGCCGGCGTCTCCTGGGCGGGCTCCGCCGACTTCGGCGGCCGGGGCTACCTGCCCGAGGGCTGGGACCTGATCGTCGTCGCGGTGATCGCGCTGGCCTTCTACGCCTGGGGCGTGCGCAGCGCCTGGGCCAACCCCAGCCTGGCCGCCGTCAAGCGCGAGCTGCTGGAGACCGACGCCGCGCCGGCGCCCACCCGGGAAAGCGCCGCGGTTCCGCAGGCCTGACCACCGCCGCACATGCGAAAGCGCCGACCGGATGTCCTCCG
>NZ_BAAAKJ010000198.1:21287-25256 GCF_039527695.1 Kitasatospora putterlickiae | reverse complement strand
GGGGCAGACGTACGTATTTCGTTGGTCAGGGGGCAATAGATTCATCATCTTCCATTCAGCCGGGAGCGGCTGCCAGCATCGGCGGACCGTCACCGCCCGAGGGAGATGCCGATGAACCGCCCCCGTCCCCTGCGTTGTCTGGCCGCGCTGGCGCTGGTGGCCCTGGCCGCCACCGCCTGCGGGCGTTCCGACCAGGGTTCCGCCGCCGCACCGGGTGCGGCCACCGGCGACACCGCCGGGAAGAGCTCGGCCGAACTGCTGCCGGGCGCGTACAAGCAGGCCGGCGTGCTGAGAGTGGCGACCGCCGTAGGGTACCCGCCGATGGAGATGTACAAGCCGGGCACCACCGAGCTGACCGGCGTCGACCCGGACCTCGCCGCGGCGGTCGCGGCGAAGCTCGGGCTGAAGCTGGAGATGACCAACGCCTCGTTCGACGGACTGATCCCCGGCCTCCAGGCCGGCCGGTTCGACCTGGTGATGTCCTCGATGACCGACAGCGAGCAGCGCCGCCAGGCCGTCGACTTCGTCGACTACTTCCGCACCGGCGGGGTCGTCATGACCACCAAGGACAACCCCCAGGGCATCAAGACCCTGGAGGACCTCTGCGGCAAGCAGGTGGTGCTCGCCAAGGGCAGCTCCAACCTGGAGATCGGCGAGCAGCAGAACGCCAAGTGCGCCGAGAAGATGACCATCTCGCAGAGCGAGGACGCGCCGACCGGGCTCCTGCAGCTGGACAGCGGGCGGGCCGTCGCCACCATCGTGGACTACCCGGTGGCGCAGATGTTCGCGCAGAAGAACACCGCCTACCAGGTGCTGCCCGAGCAGTACGGGACCGCGCCGTGGGGCATCGCGGTGGCGAAGAAGGAGAGCGGACTGCGCGACGCGGTGCAGCGGGCGCTCCAGGAGCTGATCGACTCGGGCGAGTACCGCACGGTGCTCGACAAGTACGAGGTCGGCGGCAGCGCCGTCACCAAGGCCACCGTCAACACGGTCGGGCAGTGAGCGCGGTGACGGGCGACGGCATGAGAGGGGCGGCCACGGCGACCGCCCCCGTGGTGAAGGCGGCCGAGGAGGACCTGGCGCTGCGGGTCACCGGGCGCCCCAGGCCCGGGCGGTGGGTGGCCGTGCTGGCGGCCGCGTTCGTGGCGGTCTGGCTGGCGTACACGGTCATCGTCAACCCCAACCTGCACTGGGACGTCATCGCGGAGTACCAGTTCGACGGGGTGATCCTGGACGGCCTCTGGGTCACCGTCCAGCTGACCCTCATCTCGCAGGTGGCCGGCATCGTGATCGGCGTGCTGGCGGCGGTGATGCAGCTGTCCGACAGCCCGGTGCTGCGGGCCACGGCCGGCGCGTACACCTGGTTCTTCCGGGGCACGCCGCTGCTGGTGCAGCTGATCTTCTGGTTCAACCTCGCGCTGCTGTTCCCCGAGATCAGCATCGGCATCCCGTTCGACGGGCCGAAGCTGGTCAGCTGGCAGACGAACGCGCTGATCACCGGCTTCGTCGCGGCGCTGCTGGGCCTGTCGATCAACGAGGGCGCCTACATGTCGGAGATCGTCCGGGCCGGCATCCAGAGCGTCGACCCCGGGCAGCGGGAGGCCGCGGCGGCCCTGGGCATGTCCAACCGGCAGATCCTCGTCCGGGTGGTGCTGCCGCAGGCGATGCGGGTGATCATCCCGCCGTTCGGCAACCAGTTCATCTCGATGCTGAAGACCACCTCGCTGGTCTCGGTCATCGCGGGCGCCGACCTGATGACGGTCTCGCAGCACCTGTACCTGGCGAACTTCGAGGTGATCGCGCTGCTGGTGGTGGCGTCGATCTGGTACCTGGTGCTGACCACCATCGCGAGCGTCGCGCAGCACGCCGTGGAGCGGAAGTTCAGTCCCGGGGCGCGGACGGCGCGCCCGGCGCTCGGAAAGCGGGTGCTGCGCAACCTGCGGCCGGGGGCGCGGAAGGCGGACCTGAGGAAGACGGACGCGAGGAAGACGGACCTGAGGACGAAGGGGGCGGGGAAGTGACGGTGGCGACGGACGAGGTGATCCTCTCGGCGCGCGGGGTGCGGAAGCGGTTCGGCGAGCTGGAGGTGCTGCGCGGGATCGACCTGGAGGTGCGGTGCGGGGAGGTGCTCTGCGTGATCGGGCCCTCCGGCTCCGGCAAGTCCACCCTGCTGCGCTGCTTCAACCACCTGGAGAAGATCGACGCCGGGCGGATCGCCGTCAACGGCGAGCTGATCGGCTACGAGCCGGTCGGCTCCGGCGGGACCACGCTGCGCGAGCGGCGGCCCAAGGACATCCAGCGCCAGCGCGAGCGGATCGGCATGGTGTTCCAGCGGTTCCACCTCTTCCCGCACCGCACCGCGGTGCAGAACGTGATGGAGGGACCGGTCGCCGTCCAGGGCCGCGGCCGGGCCACGGCCGAGCGGCAGGCCCGCGAGCTGCTGGACCGGGTCGGCCTCGCCGACCGCGCCGACCACTACCCCGGCCAGCTCTCCGGCGGCCAGCAGCAGCGGGTCGCGATCGCCCGGGCGCTGGCCATGGAGCCCACCCTGATGCTCTTCGACGAGCCCACCTCCGCGCTCGACCCCGAACTCGTCGGGGAGGTGCTGGGCGTGATGCGCGACCTGGCGCGCAGCGGGATGACGATGATCGTCGTCACCCACGAGATGGGGTTCGCCCGCGAGGTCGCCGACCGGGTCGTCTTCATGGACGAGGGCGCGGTCGTCGAGGCCGGACGCCCGGACGAGGTGTTCACCGCCCCGCGCCACGAGCGCACCCGGGCCTTCCTGGCGACGGTGCTGTGATGGCGGGCGTGGAACTCCTGGTGCGCGGCGGCCTGCTGGTGGACGGCACCGGGGCGCCGGCGCGGCCCGCCGACCTCGCGGTGGCGGGCCGGCGGGTCACCGTGCTGGCCCCCGGCTCCGACGCGGACGGGGCCGGCGGTCGCTCGGTGCCGGTCATCGACGCCACCGGGCTGGTCGTCACCCCCGGGTTCATCGACGTGCACACGCACTCCGACGCGCTGGCCGCCGTCGGGGGGCCGTCCGGGGCGGGCGGTGCCGTCAGGGGGCCGTCCGAGGTGGGCGGCGCCGTCGGGGCGCCGTCCGGGGCGGGCGGCGCCGTGCCCGGGGACACCGCGTGGGACGCCCTGGAGGAGCTGCGGCTCGCCCCGCTCCTCCAGGGCGTGACCACCGAGATCAGCGGCAACTGCGGCAGCAGCCTCTTCCCCTGCCTGCCCGAGCGGCTGCCCGAGCTGGCCGAGCACCTGCGGGTCACCTTCGGCATCGGCCCGGTCCGCCCCGCCGAGGACTTCGCCGCCTTCGCCGCCGCCCAGCGGCCCGAACTGCGGCGCAACCACCTCGCCTCGCTGGTCGGCCACGGCACGCTGCGCGCCGGGGTGATGGGCTTCGCCGACCGGCCGCCCGGCCCGGAGGAGCTGGAGGCCATGTGCGAGCTGCTCGACCGCGCCCTCGCCCAAGGCGCGGCCGGGTTCTCCACCGGCCTGATCTACCCGCCCGGCACCTACGCCGACACCGCGGAGATCGTCGCGCTGGCCCGCGTCGCGGCCCGGCACGGCAAGCCGTACGTCACCCACCTGCGGGACGAGATGTCCCAGGTGGAGAAGGCCCTGGAGGAGGCGCTGGAGATCGCCGCGCGCTCCGGCGCGCCGCTCCAGGTCTCGCACCACAAGACCGCGGGCCGGCACGCCTGGGGCGCCACCCTGCGCACCCTCCCCCGGCTCGAACAGGCCCGGGCGGACGGCCTCGACGTCCTGTGCGACGTCTACCCCTATACGGCGGGCAGTACGGTGCTGCACGCGATGCTGCCGCCGTGGGCCAGCGAAGGCGGGATCGGCGCGCTGCTGGAGCGGCTGCGCCGGACCGAGACGCGCGAGCGGATCCGGGCGGACATCGCGGGCGGGGTGGACGGCTGGGAGAACACCGTCGGCAACGGCGGCTGGGACCTCATC
>NZ_BAAAKJ010000198.1:20730-21271 GCF_039527695.1 Kitasatospora putterlickiae | reverse complement strand
CGGCGGAGGGCCGGCGGATCGCCGACCTGGCGGCCGCGGGCGGCGTCGACCCGGTCGACTACGTGTGCGACCTGCTGCTCGAATCACAGGGGGAGGTGACCATCATCAGCCACTCGATGCGCGAGGACGACGTCCGCCGGGTGCTGGCCAGTCCGCTGTCGATGATCGGCTCGGACGGTGTGCCCAAGCCCGGGCGGCCGCATCCGCGCTGGGCGGGCAGCTTCGCCCGGGTGCTCGGCCACTACGGCCGGGACGAGGGGCTGCTGTCGCTGGAGAGCGCGGTGCACAAGATGACCGGGCTGCCGGCGGCGCGGTTCCGGCTCGCCGGGCGCGGGGTGGTCCGCGACGGCGCGGTGGCGGACCTGGTGGTGCTGGACCCGGACGCCGTCCTGGACGCGGCCACCTTCGAGCGGCCGCTGCTGCCGCCCCGGGGGGTGGCGGCCGTGGTGGTCGCCGGGCGGGTCGCGGTGCGTGACGGGCGGCCGACGGACGCCCGGGCCGGAGAGGTGGTACGGGTCCGATGATCCTGGCGCAGGTGGCG
>NZ_BAAAKJ010000198.1:19026-20720 GCF_039527695.1 Kitasatospora putterlickiae | reverse complement strand
AGGTCGGCGGCCGCGCTGCCGTTGACCCTGGCGGTCGCGGCGGTGGATGTGGATGTGGACGCGGGCTCGGACGTGGGCGCGGGCGCGGGCACGGGCCTGGGCACGGGCCTGGGCATGGCGCTGACGGCCGGGTCCGGGGCGGGCGGCGGGTCCGGGGCGGGCGGTTCGGTCGGGGTGGACGACACGGTGGTGCTGCCGGTCGCCAGCACGTCCAAGCTGCTGCTGCTCGCCGAGGTGGCGCGCCGGCTGGACGCCGGAGAGCTGCGGGCGGACACGGTGGTGCCGATCGAGGACGAGGACGTGGTCGGGGGCACCGGGCTGCTGCGGCGACTCGCCCACCGGGGAGCCGGCGGGAACCCGTGCGGGTGGACCGTCGAGGATCTGGCCTGGCTGACCGCCTCGGTCAGCGACAACACGGCCACCAACGCGCTGCTGCGAACGGTCGGTCTGCCCGCCACCGAACGGCTGGCCCGGGAGCTCGGACTGGAGCGGCTCACCCTGCACGACCGGGTCCGGGACGTCCGCGGGCCCGGCGTGCCGCCGGTGTTCGCCACCGGGACCGCCCGGGACCTCGCGCGGCTGGTCGCGCTGGCCGTCCGGGGCGACCTGGTCACGCCCGGCGCGTCGGCGCGGCTGCTGGCGTGGATGCGCTCCAACACCGACCACGGGCTGGTGCCGGCGCTCGTCCAGCACGACCCGTACGCGGAGTGCTTCCCCGATCCGCTGCCCGGCGGGCTGCTGGTCGCCAACAAGACCGGAACCGACACCGGAGTGCGGGCCGACACCGGGGTACTGATCGGCACCCGGCGGGTGGCGTACGCGGTGATCGCGCACTGGGACGTGGCGCTCGGCCCGAGCACGGAGCGGGCAGCGGTGCACGCCATCCGCGAGGTCGGGCGGGCACTCGCGGCCGGAGCGCAGCGCGGCGAGCGCGCGACCTGCGCACTGCTGCGGCAGCCGAGCGGCTGAGCGGCCGCGGCCCGGCTCGGCACGGCACGGCTCCCGGGCGCGGCAGGGGCGGGAGCTCCGGCGGTGCACACCATCCGTGAGGTCGGGTGGACGCTCGCGGCCGGAGCGCAGCGCAGCCAGCGCGCAACCTGCGCACTGCCGCGGCAGCCGAGCGCCTGAGCGACCGCGCCCCGGACCGCCCCGGCACGGCTCCCGGGCGGGGCCGAGCACGGAACGGGCGGCGGTACACACCATCCGCGAGGTCGGGCGGACGCTCGCAGCCGGAGCGCAGCGCAGCCAGCGCGCAACCTGCGCACTGCCGCGGCAGCCGAGCGCCTGAGCGACCGTGCCCCGGCACGGCTCCCGGTCGCGGCAGGGGGCGGGAGGTCCGGCAGTGCACGCCATCCGTGAGGTCGGGTGGACGCTCGCGGCCGGAGCGCAGCGCGGCGAGCGTGCGGCCTGTGCGCTGCTGCGGTAACAAGGCGGCTGAGCGGCCGCGATCCGGCACGGCACGCACGGCTCACCTCCCGGGCGGGGCCGAGCACTGAACGGGCGGCGGTGCACGCCATCCACGAGGTCGGGCGGACGCTCACGGCCGGAGCGCAGCGCGGCCAGCGCGCAACCCGCACACTGCTGCGGCAACCAGGCGGCTGAGCGCCCGCGACCCGGCACGGCTCCCGGGCTCGGCAGGGGGCGGGAGGTCCGGCAGTGCACGCCATCCGTGAGGTCGGGTGGACGCTCGCGGC
>NZ_BAAAKJ010000198.1:13260-18946 GCF_039527695.1 Kitasatospora putterlickiae | reverse complement strand
GGACCACTGCAGTTCGAGCAGTGACCTGACCTCCCGGGCGGCCGCCCGCAGTTCGGCGAGGAACGCCCGGACGGCGGGGTTGCGGTTGGTGGCCCGGGTGGCCACGCCGATCCGGCGGTGCAGTTGCGGGTGGTCCAGGCGGCAGACGTGCACACCGGCGCTGTCGGCCAGGCCGAGCGCCGGGATCAGCGCGACGCCCATGCCGGCCCGGGCGAGGTTGATGGTCACCTGGTAGTGGTCGCTGCGGCAGCGCACCCGGGGGCGGAACCCCTCGGCGGCGCAGGCGCGTTCCAGCACCGGCTCGCCGGTCGAACCGCCGTGGGTACCGATCCAGCTCTCGCCGTCGAGTTCGGCGAGCCGGACCAGGGTCCGCCGACCGAGCCGGTGGCGCAGCGGCACGATCACCAACTGCGGCTCTTCGAAGTAGAGTTCGACCTCGGCGACGCCCTGGCGGCCGGCCTGCCGGATCCAGGGGTCGAGCGGGTGCTCGAAGACCACCGCCGCGTCCAGGCGGCCGGCCTCCAGGTCGGGGAGCAGTTCGTGCGGCTGGCCCATGATGAGTTCGAGTTCGACCTGCGGGTGCCGGGCGGAGAAGGCGGTGAGCGCGCGGGGCAGCAGGTCGAGGCCGGCCGAGGCGAAGAAGCCGAGGCGCAGCACGCCGGCCGTGCCCTCGGAGTGGGCGCGCAGGTCGTCCTGGGCGACGGCCATCAGGTCGGCGATCGCCTGGGCGTGCTCGGCCAGCCGGACGCCGGCCGGGGTCAGCCGCAGGGACTGCGGCTGACGCTCGACGAGTGCGACGCCCAGTTCCTGTTCGAGGCGGGCGAGCTGGTGGGAGACGGCGGACGGGCTCAGGTGCAGCGCCTGTGCCGCGGCCACGATGGTGCCCCGGCGGGCGATCTCCAACAGGACGAGCAGGCGGGCGCTGTTCAGCATCGGGCCAGGGTAGGTCATCTCGGCTGGTCAGGGGCGGAGGGCGGGTCTGTAGACCGGTCGGTCGATTTTTCTCGATTCAGTAGACCGGTCTGCATATTTACCCTCGGGAAAAAGTAGACCGGTCTACCTATTTTAGCGAATAGGTAGACCGGTCGACATATTCGACCCGGTCGTCAGTCAGGCGTCGGTGGTCTGGCACCACGCGGTGGGGACGACGTCGAGGCGGAGCAGGTCCTCCTCGGTCTCCCGGCGCACCACCACCCGGGCGTCGCCGTCCCGGACGAAGACCACCGCCGGGCGCGGCAGTTTGTTGTAGTTCGACGCCATCGCGTACCCGTACGCGCCGGTGACCGGAGTCGCGAGCACATCGCCGATCCGCAGGTCGGCCGGGAGGGCGGCGTCGTCGATGATGACGTCCCCGCTCTCGCAGTGCTTCCCGACCAGGCGGGCGCGCAGCGGCCTGGGCTCCTGCGGGCAGCGCGGCAGGAACGCCTCGTAGCGCGCGCCGTACAGGGCGGGGCGGAGGTTGTCGCTCATCCCGCCGTCGACGCTCACGTACGTCCGCACGCCCGCGATCCGCTTGACCGTGCCCACCCGGTAGAGGGTCAGCCCGGCCCGCGCAGAGATCGAGCGCCCCGGTTCGACGCCGACCTCCCCGGTCCAGCCGGCCCCCCGGACGGCCGCCCGCACCCGGTCCGCCCACACCGCGAAGGACGGCGCGCTCTGGCCGGCCAGGTACGCCACCCCGAGTCCGCCGCCCACCGTCAGCCGGGCCACTCCGCTGTCCACCGCGAACCGGGCCACGGCGGCGGCGCCGTCGGCGAGTTCGGCCGGGTCCAGGACCTGCGAGCCGACGTGCGCGTGCACACCCTCCAGCCGGACCGCCGGCGAGGCGGCGGCCCGCCGGACGGCGGCCTCGGCGGCGCCGTCGGCCAGGCCGAAGCCGAACTTGGAGTCGTGCCCGCCGGTGCGGATCGCCTCGTGGGCGCCCGCCGCGACGCCCGGCGCCACCCGCAGCTGGACCCGGGCCGGCGGCAGGCCCTCCTCGGCGACCAGGCGCTCGATCCGGTCCAGCTCGTCGAAGCTGTCGACGACGACGTGCCGCAGACCGGCGGTGAGGGCGGTGCGCAGTTCGGCCTCGCTCTTGTTGTTGCCGTGCAGCACGATCCGCTCCGGGGAGACCCCGGCGTGGAGCGCGGTGCGCAGTTCGCCGCCGGAGGCGACGTCGAGCAGCAGGCCCTCCTCGGCGGCGAGCCGGGCCATCGCGGCGCAGAGGAAGGCCTTCGAGGCGTAGGCGACGTTGCCCGGGCCGAAGGCGGCGACGGCCTCCCGGCAGCGGCGGCGCAGGTGCTCCTCGTCGTAGACGAAGAGCGGAGTGCCGAACCGGCGGGCGAGTTCGGTCAGCGCCACTCCGCCGACGGCGAGCCCGGCGGGGCCCGCCTCGGCGGTGAGCGGCAGCACCCCGGCGTCGATGGGCGGCGCCACGGGCGGCTGGACGGCGGGTGGGGCGGCGGGCGAGACAGGCGACACGGATTCCTCCCGGCGGGCTGGTTCACCTGCCATCCTCAGCCTGGCGGGAGGGGTCCGAAAAGCGCATTCTTCCGGCCCTGAGCGGTACCGCTTTCGATGCTCCGCCCGAACGCCGACGCACCGCGAAACCGGAGCACCGAAAGAGGAGCAGCGAAAGAGGAGCGCCGAAACACCGCACCGGCCGCGCACCCCCGGCAACGGGGGTGCGCGCCCCCGGTGGGACGCCGTCAGCCGCGCCGGGCGCGCCGGATCGCGGAGGTGACCACGGGCGGCAGCAGGTCGCCGACCGCCCGCTTGGCGACGTTGGCCGGCCGTCGGCGCTCGGCGGCGCGGGCCCGGCGCGCGGCGAGGTCGCGCACCGCCTCGTCACGCTCGCGCTCGGCGGCGCGCAGGGCCTCCTCGGTGGCCTGCGACTTCTCGCGCCGCGCGGCCTCGACGACCAGCCGCTCGTGGTGACGCGAGACGCGGAACGGCTCGGCGCCCTCCGCGTTGCCGTCGATCCGGACCACCCGCTGCGAGGCGAGCGTCTCATTGGTGATCGAGCAGTTCGGCAGGGTGCCCCGGCGGGCCAGCAGGTCGAGCTGGGCGGGCTCCGGGTCGCCCCAGGTGCCGTAGAACTTGGTGTCGGTGAGCACGATGGGCCGCAGACCGTGGTTGAAGACCGCCTCCCACGTGGCGGCCGCGACGCCCGGGGTGTGCGCGGAGCGGTAGTCGTCCAGCACCACGACGCCCTCCGGGGCGAGCGCGGTCCGGGCCACCTGGAGGTCGCCGGCCACGTGCTCGTAGAGGTGCGAGGCGTCGATGTGGATGAACCGGAACCCGGCGGCCGGAACGCGACCGTCGGCCAGGACCGAGGTGGGCGCCTGGATGATCTCCGGCAGCCGGTCGTGGAAGGAGAGGTAGTTGGACTCGAAGGCGGTGCGGGTCAGCGTCTTGCGGTAGGACATGTCCATCTCGGCGGCGTTCTCGTCGTCCGGCGCGTCCGAGTCGAACAGGTCGCAGACGGTGAAGGTCTCACCGGCCTGGAGGTGCGCTCCGATGACGATCGCGCTGCGCCCCAGGTAGGCGCCCATCTCCATGAGGTCCCCGGAGAAGCCGGCCTTCTCCTGACGCCCGAGGAACCAGTCGAAGAGGTGGCGGTCGTGGTCCCAGAACCACCCGGGCACATCGTCGAGAACGGCCGGCTCCCGCGGTTCCTGCTGCTCGGTTCCAAGTGCGGCGTCGGTCACGAAGCGGCTCCTAAGACGGTGCGGACGACCATGGGCGGCTGTCTCCGGGCTCGGAAGGACTCGTCCCTGGCGGCCGGCGACGGTCCTCGTCGGCCCCGGGCCCGGGCGGGATGAAGCCTCGGGAACGCGGACAGGACGTGACCTGCCGCCAACGGTAGTCCGACGCAGCCGAGTTCGCCGCAATCTACCGGCTTCCGAGCGAACTTGGACGGAGTTCGAAGGAAGGATTTCGCGGCCCCGCGTTATGTGCGCGTACTTGACCGCGGTCCGGCCGGGAATGGCGGACCGTTCCGTCCATACTGCGGCCGCCCCGGCGGATTTGTCATCATCACGGAAACGACCTTCGCCGAACCGGCGCTCCGGTCGGACGAGCCGCGACCGGGCGCGCGCCGCCGTGGAACCTTGCGTCCACGCGGCGCTCCCCCGTTGACTGGGCCCCCGGGCCGGCCGTCCGGCGGGCCGGCGGGGGCGCGAGGAGCAGCGGAACCGGCGGGAGAGGGTTGCACATGGCGGTCGAGACCGAGCGGACCGAACGGGCCGAGGGGTACGCCGAGTACACCGACCAGTACATCGACGGTGCCTGGCGGCCCGCCCTGGACCAGGGGTCGATCCCGGTGCTCGATCCGGCGACCGAACGGGTGCTCGCCACCGTCCCGGCCGGCGGTGTGGCGGACGTCGGCGCCGCCGTCGCGGCGGCCCGCCGGGCGGCCCGTGCCTGGGGGGCGACCACCCCCGCCGAGCGGCTGGTGCCGCTGACCCGGCTGCGGGACGGCCTGGCGGCCCACCAGGAGGAGATCGCCGCCACCGTGACGGCCGAGCTGGGAGCGCCGATCGCCTTCTCCACCGCCACGCAGGCCACGCTGCCGCTGACGGTCACCGACTCCTACCTGGAGCTGTTGCCCGACTACCCCTTCGAGGAGCGGGTCGGCAACTCGGTGGTGCACGCCGAGCCGGCCGGCGTGGTCGCGGCGATCACCCCGTGGAACTACCCGCTGCACCAGATCGCCGCCAAGGTGGTGCCCGCGCTGGCGGCCGGCTGCCCGGTGGTCCTCAAGCCGGCCGAGGACACCCCTTTGGTGGCCCGGCTGTTCGCCCGGCTGGTCGACGCGGCGGGCTTCCCCGCCGGGGTGCTCAACCTGGTGACCGGGACCGGCGCGGTGGCGGGCGCGGCGCTGACCGCCCACCCGGAGGTGGACGTGGTGTCGTTCACCGGCTCGACGGCGGTCGGGCGGGCGGTCGCCGAGACCGCCGGGCGCGGCATCAAGCGGGTGTCCCTGGAGCTGGGCGGCAAGTCCGCCAACGTGGTGCTGCCGGGCGCCGACCTGGCCCGCGCGGTGAACGTCAACGTCGCCAACGTGTTCGTCAACTCCGGCCAGACCTGCAGCGCGTGGACCAGGCTGCTGGTCCACCGCGACCGGTACGAGGAGGCGGTGGCGCTCGCCGCCAAGGCGGCCGGCAAGTACGTCCCGGGCGACCCGACGGACCCGGGGACCCGGATCGGGCCGGTGGTCAGCGCCCGCCAGCGCGAGCGGGTGCGCGGCTACATCACCGGCGCGCTCGCCGAGGGCGCGCGCCTGGTGGTCGGCGGCGCCGAGGCCCCGGACGGTCTCACCACCGGCTTCTACGTCCGCCCGACCGTGCTCGCCGACGTCACCGCCGACATGACGGTGGCCCGGGAGGAGGTGTTCGGTCCGGTGCTGGCGATCCTGGCGTACGAGGACGAGGACCACGCGGCCGAGCTGGCCAACGCCACCGAGTACGGCCTGGCCGGCGGGGTCTGGGCGGCCGACACCGACACCGCCGCCCGCTTCGCCCGCCGCCTGGACGCCGGCCAGATCGACCTCAACGGCGGCCGCTTCAACCCGCTGGCCCCGTTCGGCGGTTACAAGAACTCGGGCCTCGGCCGCGAACTGGGCCGGCACGGCCTGGAGGAGTTCCTGCGGTACAAGTCGCTCCAGTACTGAACCCGGCCGCGGCGTGACGGCCCGCCGGCC
>NZ_BAAAKJ010000198.1:6273-13247 GCF_039527695.1 Kitasatospora putterlickiae | reverse complement strand
ACCCCCCCAACCGCCACACCACCGGCAGTCACGCCACCGGCCGTCACGCGGCGGACCGTCACGCCGCGGTGCGGTGTCAGGCCAGGTCGACGCCCGGGTAGAGCGGGAAGCCGGCGAGCAGGTCGGCGGCGCGCTTGGCGACGCCCTCGGCGACCGCCGGGTCCAGGGTGTACTGGGCCTTGGACGGGGCGCCGGAGGCGGTGGTGGCCGGGGTGGTGGCGCGCAGCACGGTGTCGATGAGGCCCGCGACCTCGTCCATCTCGGCGGTGCCGAGGCCGCGGGTGGTGAGCGCCGGGGTGCCGATCCGCACGCCGGAGGTGTACCAGGCGCCGTTCGGGTCCCGCGGGACGGAGTTGCGGTTGGTGACGACGCCGGAGTCGAGCAGCGCGGCCTCGGCCTGGCGGCCGGTCAGGCCGTGGCCGGAGACGTCGGCGAGCACGAGGTGGTTGTCGGTGCCGCCGGTGACGAGCGTGCCGCCGCGGCGCAGCAGGCCCTCGGCGAGCGCCTGCGCGTTGTCGACGACCTGCTGGGCGTAGGCGCGGAACTCGGGGCGGCGGGCCTCGGCGAGGGCGACCGCCTTGGCGGCCATGACGTGCGAGAGCGGGCCGCCGAGCACCAGCGGGCAGCCGCGGTCGACGTGCTCGGCGAGCGCGGCGGTGCTGAGCACCAGGCCGCCGCGCGGGCCGCGCAGCGACTTGTGGGTGGTGGAGGTGACGATGTCGGCGTGCGGCACCGGGTCGTGGTCGCCGGTGAGCACCTTGCCCGCGACCAGGCCGGCGAAGTGCGCCATGTCGACCATCAGGGTGGCGCCGACCTCGTCGGCGATCTCACGCATCTTCGCGAAGTTCACCCGCCGCGGGTAGGCGGAGTAGCCGGCCACCAGGATCAGCGGGCGGAACTCGCGGGCGGTGGCGCGCAGCGCGTCGTAGTCGATCAGGCCGGTGGCCGGGTCGGTGCCGTAGCTGCGCTGGTCGAACATCTTGCCGGAGATGTTGGGGCGGAAGCCGTGGGTCAGGTGGCCGCCGGTGTCCAGGGACATGCCGAGCATGCGCTGGTTGCCCAGGTCGCGGCGCAGTTCGGCCCAGTCCCGCTCGGTGAGGTCGTTGACGTTGCGGACCTTGGCGCGCTCCAGGGCGGGGCTCTCGACCCGCTGGGAGAGGACGGCCCAGAAGGCGGTGAGGTTGGCGTCGATGCCGGAGTGCGGCTGGACGTAGGCGTGGTCGGCGCCGAACAGGGCGCGGGCGTGCTCGGCGGCGATGGTCTCGACGGTGTCGACGTTGCGGCAGCCGGCGTAGAAGCGGCGGCCGGCGGTGCCCTCGGCGTACTTGTCGCTGAGCCAGTTGCCCATGGCGAGCAGGACGGCCGGGGAGGCGTAGTTCTCGCTGGCGATGAGCTTGAGCGAGGCGCGCTGGTCGTCGATCTCCTGGCCGATGGCGGCGGCGATCCGCGGCTCGACCTCGCGGACCACGTCGAGCGCGGAGCGGAAGGCGGTGTTGGCGGCGGGGGTGGCGGCCGTGTGCGGCTGCTGGGCCATGGCGGTCTCCTGGTGGGGAGGTCTGGGGGCCCAGGCGCTCGGCAACTGCGTCGTGATCCGGCACGGGGCCGCTTCCCGATGGTCGATTCCATCCGTGCGCGCCAGTCGCGGCCCGCCGGAATCGTACCAATGCCGGGCGGTCTGTGGCGGAGGTCTCACCATGCGGGACGGCGGCGGACATGACACGCCTTTCGTCCGCTTTTGTCCGTTCTATTGCTACGGCGGTATTGCAGCGGAATGAACCCGTCACAATTCCCGAAACAAAGCACCCGAACCACTTCGCCGACGCCTTTCGAATGATTTGCGAAAACTCCCGGCCATCCGGTCTGATGGCGCCCGGCGGCCTTCCGGGAAACCCCCGGACCGGACCGCCGGAAATGCACGCCGACGCACCCACATCCACGGGGCGGCAGAGAATTCGGGGAGTACGCCTCTCATGGCAGTGGTCGAACAAGTCGCAGCGCCGGACGCCCCTGCGCCGCCCCCGGCGCCCGCCCCGACGAGCCTGCTGCGCCGCCTCCGCCGCGACCGCACCGGGGCCGTCGCGCTCGGCGTCGTCCTGCTCTTCCTGCTGCTCGCCCTGGCGGCCCCGCTGATCGCCGCGCTGTACGGCAAGAACCCCACCGAGCACTACGGCCAGAACACGCCCGGCCTGCTCAGCGACGGCGGCCTGCCGACCGCGCCGAACGGCGGCATCTCCGGGGAGTTCTGGTTCGGCCTGGAGCCGGGCCTCGGCCGCGACGTCTTCACCCAGTTGCTGTACGGCATCCGCACCTCGCTGCTGATCGCGTTCGCCTCGGCCGCCGTCACCACCACCCTCGGGGTACTGGCCGGCGTCGCGGTGGGCTACCTCGGCGGGATCACCGACCGGGTCTTCGGCTTCCTCTCCAACGTCCTGCTGGCCTTCCCGACGCTGCTCCTGCTGCTCGCGCTCAGCCCGGTGATCCAGTCCCGGCTGGTCGATCCGGCCGCCGCGGAACCGGAGTGGATGCAGTTCCTGGTCCTCATCCTGGTCTTCTCCGCGTTCGGCTGGATTCCGCTCGCGCTTTCCCTGCGCGCCACCGTCCGGTCACTCCGGGAAAGGGATTTCGTGCAGTCCGCCCGGGCGCTCGGCGCCAGCCGGTTCCACATCGTCTTCCGGGAACTCCTGCCGAATGTCCGGGCGCAGCTGCTGGTGCACGCCACCATGGCGGTGCCGACCTTCGTCGCCTCCGAGGCGGTGCTGTCCTTCCTCGGCGTGGGCATCACCGAGCCGGTTCCGGACTGGGGCCGGATGATCGCCCGCGGCTCCGAGGTGTTCCAGGCCGACCCGACGTACATGGTCTTCCCCGGCGTCGCGCTGCTGCTCTTCGTGCTCGCCTTCAACCTGCTCGGCGACGCCGTCCGGGACGCCCTGGACCCGCGCGCCGGCCGCTGAGACCTTCCCCCCTGTCATCCCCTTCATCACAGTTCACCCGACCGCCCCGGAGCTCCCGGGGCAAGGAGAGATTCGCCATGCGCTGGATCAGACCGTCCCTCGCCGTCCTCGCGACCGCCCTGCTGGCGACCTCCTGCTCGGCCGGCGCGGCCTCCACCTCCTCCACCGCCGGCCCGGGCGCCGCGGCCAAGGACGCCTCGCCGCTGACCGCCGCGCTCGGCACCGAGCAGGAGAGCGCCGGTCCGGCCCCCGCCGTCGCCGGTGCCCGCCAGGGCGGCACGGTGAACGTCTACAACGCCACCGACTTCCGCCACCTCGACCCGCAGAAGGTGTACGCGGGCGCCACCTACAACGCCTCGCTGCTCTGGGGCCGCCAGCTGACCCAGTACCAGGTGGTGGACGGCAAGGCCAGGCTGGTCGGCGACCTCGCCACCGACACCGGCACCTCCACCGACGGCGGCCGCACCTGGACGTACAAGCTGAAGGAGGGCCTGGCCTGGGAGGACGGGCAGCCGATCACCTCCCAGCAGGTGAAGTACGGCATCGAGCGCTCCTTCGGCAAGGGCTACGAGGTCGGCCCGCCGTACTGGCCGCAGTGGCTCACCGGCGAGGCCAGCTACGAGGACGCCCGCAAGAAGTACGGCGGCCCGCAGGACGGCGACCTCGCCGCGATCGAGACCCCGGACGCGCGCACCGTCGTCTTCCACTTCCCGCAGCCGCAGGCCGACGTGCCGTACATGGCCGCGCAGTCCTCCTCCTCGCCGGTGCGCCAGGACAAGGACACCGGCACCGACTACGACCGGGTGCCGTTCGCCACCGGCCCGTACCGGATCGTCGAGCACGTCCAGAACACCCGCATGGTGCTGGAGCGCAACCCGCACTGGAAGCCGGAGACCGACCCGATCCGCAGCCAGTACCCGGAGAAGTTCGTCTTCACCTTCGGGAAGGAGTCGCTCAACATCAACCAGGAGATCCTCGCCGGGCGCGACGGCGGCGAGAACGCCACCACGGCGGCCACCGTGCTCTCCCCCGAGCTGTACCAGACGGTGGACACCGACCCGAAGGCCAAGGACCTGGTCGTCTCCGGCCGGCAGGGCGCCTTCGTCACCTACCTGATGGTCAACAACGAGCGGGTGAGCGACGTCGAGGTCCGCAGGGCCCTCAACCTGGCCTACCCGCGCCAGCAGGCCCGCCAGGTCCAGGGCGGCACCCGGGCCGGCGACCTCGCCACCACGCTCAGCTCGCCCGCCCTGGTCGACTGGCAGAAGTACGACCTCAACCCGGCGAAGCCCGAGGGTGACCCGGAGGCCGCCAAGGCCGCGCTCGCCAAGGCCAAGCAGCCGCCCGCCCCGCTCACCTACGCGTACGCCAACACGCCCAACGGGCAGCGGGTCGCCCAGGTGCTGGTGGACGGCTTCGCCAAGGCCGGCATCACCGTCGTGCCCAAGCCGATCGACCCCAAGGCCCTGCTGGACGAGGCGCACCGCGCCGACTCCCCGTACGACCTGTGGGAGGAGACCACCTCGGTCGACTGGCCGACGCCCTCCACGCTGATCCCGTTCTCCTTCGACGGCCGCGCCAACAGCGACCTCAACTCCGCCCGGTACCGCAACGCCGAGGTGGACAAGGAGATCGACCGGATCAACCAGATCGGCGAGCCGCACGCCAAGGCCAAGGAGCTGTACGCGCTGGAGCAGACGGTGATGAAGGACCTGCCGGTGCTGCCGTACAGCTACCCGACCGTCAACCAGTTGCGCGGCTCCAACGTCGGCGGCGCGTTCGTCCACCCGATCTACGGCACGGTCAGCCTCGCCTGGCTGTACCTCAAGTCCTGACCCGAAGTCCCCCGGCGGTCCCGCCGCGCGCCGTCCTTCACGAGCGCGCGGCGGTCCCGCCGCCCCGACGCCCTCCCCGAACCCGGACCGGCCACCATGCTCTCCTTCGCCCTGCGGCGGTTCCTCCAGGCGCTCGCCGTCCTGGCCGCGGTCTCCGCCGCCGCCTTCGCCCTCTTCTACGCCGCCCCCGCCGACCCGGCCCGCGCCGCCTGCGGCCCGCGCTGCGACACCGGCCAGGTCGCGGCGGTCCGCGCGAGCATGGGCCTGGACCAGCCGCTGCTCACCCAGTACACCGACTACCTGACCGGGATCGTCGCCGGCCGGGACGTCCAGGACGTCGACGGCTCCACGATCCACTGCGACGCGCCGTGCCTCGGCTACTCCTACCGGCTGCACCAGCCGGTCACCGAGGCGCTGGTCGACCACCTGCCGGTCACCGCCTCGCTGGCGGCGGGCGCGCTGGCGGTCCTGGTGGTCCTCGGGCTCGGCACCGGCTTCGTCAGCGCGCTGCGGCACGGCACCCGGACGGACAAGCTGCTCTCCGGCTTCACCCTGATCGGCGCCAGCGTGCAGATCTACTTCCTCGGCTACGTCGCCCAGTGGGGCCTGGTCTACACCACCGGACTGCTGCCGCTGCCCTCCTACACCCCGCCGGCCACCGACCCCGCCGCCTGGGCGGGCGGCCTGCTGCTGCCCTGGATCGTGCTCGGCTTCGTCAACTCGGCCGTGTTCGCCCGGCTCTCGCGCTCCCAGCTGCTGGAGACGATGAACGAGGAGTACGTCCGCACCGCGCGCGGCAAGGGCCTCGGCCGGCTGCGCGCGCACCTCAAGTACACCTCGCGCGGCGCCGCCGGGCCCCTGGTGCAGCTGCTCGGCCTGGAGGCGGGCGCGCTGCTCGGCGGCGCGGTGATCACCGAGACGGTGTTCGGGCTGAACGGCGTGGGCCGGTTCGCCACCGAGGCCGTTGAGGGGCAGGACCTGCCGGCCGTGGTCGGCGCCGTGCTGCTCGCCGCCTGCTTCGTCGTGCTGTTCGTCGCGCTGGCCGACCTGGTGGTGGCCTGGCTCGACCCGCGTATCCGTCTTGGCTGACCGCCCCCATCCCGTTCTGGAGCCCGCCCCGATGAGCCCCTCCCCCGTCCCGGAGCCCGCCGCCGGGACCGTCCACGACGCCGCCGACGGGCCCGCCCCCGGTCCCGGTCCCGTCCACGACGCCGCCGCCGAGCCGCCGGTGCTGAGCGTCCGGGACCTCTCGGTCACCTTCGCCGACCCGCGCGGCGGCGCCCCGGTCGCCGCCGTGCGCGGCCTCTCCTTCGACCTCGCCCGCGGCGAGGTGCTCGGCCTGGTCGGCGAGTCGGGCTCCGGCAAGTCCGCCACCGGCCTCGCCGTGCTCGGCCTGCACGACCCGCGCGGCACCACCGTCACCGGCTCGATCCGGCTGGCCGGTCAGGAGCTGGTGGGCGCCGGGGAGTCGGTGCTGCGGCGGGTGCGCGGCGGCCGGGTGGCCCTGGTCTTCCAGGACGCGCTCACCTCGCTCAGCCCGTTCCACGGCGTCGGCGCCCAGCTCGCCGAGATGTACCGGCTGCACCACCCCGGCGCGGGCCGCGCCGAGGCCGGCCGGCGGGCGGCGCAGATGCTCGACCGGGTCGGCATCCCGGCCGCCCGGGTGCGCGACTACCCGCACCAGTTCTCCGGCGGCATGCGGCAGCGCGTGATGATCGCGATGGCGCTGATGAACGACCCCGACGTGCTCATCGCCGACGAGCCGACCACCGCGCTGGACGCCCGGGTGCAGCGCCAGGTGCTCGACCTGCTGGGCGAGCTGCAGCGCGAGCACGGCACCGCGGTGCTGCTGGTCAGCCACGACCTCGGGGTGGTCGCCGGCACCACGGACCGCACGCTCGTGCTGCGCGGCGGCCGGGAGGTGGAGAGCGCGCCGACCGCCACGCTGCTGGCCGCGCCACGCGAGCCGTACACCAGGGCCCTGGTGGGAGCCGCGCTCACGCTGGACTCCGTGCCGGGCACGCCGCTGCCGACCGTCGACGACCCGTCGCCCGCGCCCCGGCCGTCCACCGCGCGGCCCGCGCGGGCCACGGACCCGGCGGACGGCCGCTGGCTCGCCGAGGTGGAGGACCTCGCCGTGCACTTCCCCGGCCGCCTCGGCCCGCGCCCGCCGTGGCGCGGGCGGCCC
>NZ_BAAAKJ010000198.1:911-6258 GCF_039527695.1 Kitasatospora putterlickiae | reverse complement strand
GGCGGGCGGCCCGAGCCGGTCCGGGCGGTCGAGGGCGTCAGCCTGCGCATCGCGCCCGGCGAGACGCTCGGCCTGGTCGGCGAGTCCGGCTCCGGCAAGTCCACCACCTCCCGGGTGCTGGCCGGCCTGCAGACCGCCACCGCCGGCACCGTCCGCTACGACGGCGTGGACGCCACCAGGCCCGACCGGGCCCTGCGGCGCCGGCTCGCCAAGGAGGTGCAGCTGGTCTTCCAGGACCCGTACGCCTCGCTCAACCCGCGCCGCACCGTCGCCCAGACCCTGGACACCCCGCTGCGCCTGCACACCTCGCTCGACGCCGGGCAGCGGCGCGAGCGCTCCGCCGAACTCCTGGAGCAGGTCGGCCTGCCCGCCGCCCACCTGGACCGCTACCCGCACGAGTTCTCCGGCGGCCAGCGCCAGCGGATCGGCATCGCCCGGGCGCTCGCCCCCGAGCCGCGGCTGATCATCGCCGACGAGCCGGTCTCCGCCCTGGACGTCTCGGTCCAGGCCCAGGTGCTCAACCTGCTGATGGAGCTGCGCGAACGCCTCGGCGTGGCCTTCCTGTTCGTCTCCCACGACCTCGCGGTGGTCCGGCACTTCTGCGACCGCGTCGCCGTGATGCACCGCGGCCGCCTGGTCGAGACCACCGACCGCGACCGGCTCTTCGCCGCCCCGCACACCGCGTACACCCGCGAACTGCTCGCCGCGGCCCACTGAGCGGCGAGGGGAGGGCGGCCGGTGGTGTCGGTCCGCCGTCGGCGCGACCGCTCCGCCTACGATCGGTCACCGGCCGTGAGCACACGGCCACCCTCCCCGGAGAAGGGGCTTTGCGATGACCACACTCGTCCGCCGATCCGTCACCCTGGTCAGCCTGGTGGGCCGCCTCAACCCCGCGGCCCTGGACGGGCTGATCCCCCACACCTTCGCCGTCGGGGCCGTGGCGGGCACCGCCCCCCTCGCGGTCCGCGCCTTCGCCTCCGACGACGACGGCGACGCGGCCGGGCTGAACCCGCAGCCGCTGCCGCCCGTCGCCGCCGCGCTGCGGCTCGCCGTCGCCCGCACCGTCCACGCCGTGGCCAACGCCGCCATCACCGCCCGCGTCTCCGGCGGCGACGCCCAGCGGATCCTCACCGAGGCGGGCGGCGACTGGTGCGGCACCCCGTCCGGCCGGATCCCGTGGCCCCGGCACTGGCCGCTCCCCTGGCCGCCCGACGGCCCGGCCCCGATCGACCCGGGCTACGCCACCCCGGCCGTCCAGGCCCAGGCCGCGCTCGCCTTCCAGGGCTACGCCAACGGCGTGGAGGACGAGCAACTGAAGATCTACTTCACCGAGTTGGCCGAGAAGCTGGCGGACTCGGCACTCCGGACGGTGGACTGAGCGGCGGTCCGCGGGGCCGGCCGGGCGCCACTTCGCCGCTTCGGCTGCGCGCCCGGCGCCCGGCGGGTTAGCGTGCTGCGTCCGATCGTTGTGACGGATGTTGTTGTGATCGCCGGGACCGACCAGCCGGGGGAGACGGGTGTCCGAGGAACTGCTGCTCGCGAGGATCAATCACGGGTTCGACCACCTCGACGCCGACGGGGACGGCCTGCTGACCGAGCACGACCACGTCCTGATGGGCCACGCGGTGGCCCGGTCGCTGGGGCACTCCGAGGGGTCGGGCGCCGAGCAGCGGATCGTCGCCGCCTACCTCGCCATCTGGCGCGACCTGCACGTCTCCCACTTGCCGGTCGGGACCACGGCGATCAGCCGCCGGCAGTTCGTCGCCTCGACCCGCGCGCTCGCCGACGACCCGGTGGCCGCGCGGACCGTGTTCGGGGCGCTCGCCGAGGCGTTCCTGGCGATCGCCGACGTGGACGGCAGCGGCACGGTCGACGCGGGCGAGTTCTTCGTCTTCCAGCGCGGCCACTTCTCCGCGCTCTCCCGCGACGACGCTGACGAGGCGTTCCGCCGCCTCGACCTGGACGGCGACGGCACCCTCTCCGCCGAGGAGTTCATCTCCGGCCTGATCGAGTTCTGGACCAGCCGCGACCCGGTGGCGCCCGGCCACTGGTGGGCCGGGCGTCCGCCGTACCTCGCCAATTGATCTGACGGCCCGTCACTCCTCCGGCTGGTCCGGGAAGTCGGCCAGCGCGCGGACCTCCCGGGTGAGCAGCAGCGGCAGCACCGAGAGCAGCGCCACCCCGGCGACCGCCCAGAGCGCCGGACGCACGCCGACCGTCGACCCGAGCAGGCCGCCGCCGGCCGCGCCCAGCGGCATCGTGCCCCAGATCACGAAGCGCACCGAGGCGTTCATCCGGGCCTGCATCGCCGCCGGGGTCACCGCCTGCCGCAGGCTCACCTGGGCGATGTTGTAGGCGGTGATGCCGCAGGCGATCAGCCCGGCCGCCGCCGCCAGGGTGGGGACGGCGCGGCCGGGCTGGGCGGTGGCGAGCAGCAGCACGCCGAGGCCGGGCAGGCAGCGGGCGGCGAGCAGCAGCCGACCCAGGCCCAGCACCCGGACCAGCCGGGCGGTGACCAGCGCGCCGAGCAGGGCGCAGACGTTGCCGACGGTCAGCGCGATGCCGAGCCGGCCGGGCGAGAGGCCGAGGTCCCCCAGCGCGAAGGCGGGCAGCAGCGCGCTGAGCGCGCCGCCGAGCCCGGCCAGGTTGGCGACCGCGGAGGCCATGGCCAGCGAGCGCAGGGCGCGGTGGCGCAGGACGAACCGCAGGCCCTCGGCGATCCGGGCGCGCATCCGCTCCCGGGTTGCCGGAGCGGGGGCGGCGGGCGGCGGGGTGCGGACCACGCCGAGGAGCAGCGCCGAGACGAGGTAGCTGGCCGCGTCGGCGAGCAGGATCAGCGGAGCGGTGGCCCACTGGAGGAGCAGGCCGGACAGGCCGGGGCCGGACAGTTCGGCGGCCGAACGGGACAGCTCCAGGCGGCTGTTGGCGGCCGCGACCTGGCGGCGGCCGACGACCTCGGGCAGGAAGGCCTGGTCGGCGATGTCGAAGAAGACGGTGAACAGGCCGGTGACGAAGGCGACCGCGCAGAGCAGCGGCACGCTCAGCAGGTCGAGCGCGTGGCCGAGCGGGACGGCGCCGAGCGCGACCGCCCGGCCCACGTCGGCGACGATCATCACCCGCCGCCGGTCCCACTGGTCGAGCAGCGCTCCGGCGGGCAGGCCGACCAGCAGGAACGGCAGCGACTCGGCGGCGGAGACCAACCCGAGCTGGCCGGGGGTCGCGCCGACGGTGGTGAGCGCGAGGACGGGCAGCACGAAGAGGCTCAGCTGGGTGCCGAACTGGCTGACCGTGTGGGCGGACCAGAGGGCGGCGAAGTTCCGCTGCCGCCACAGGGCGGGCGGCGGGTCCGGTAGCGGTCCCGCCGTGATGGCCGTCGCCGTCCGCCCGTCCGTGCTCGCCATGCCGCCCGCTCCCCCGGTCCGCCCGGATCCCCCCGCCGGGCCGGGCACCTGACGGATGGTAGTCGAATGATCCGCTCCGGCGAGGGGATTCAGGCAAACGGGCGCCGCCCCGAGCACCCCGCTCACCCTGCGCCCCGCCCCCGACCGTCGGCGTCCGCCACATCCGCTTCGTCTGACCGGTCAGGCCTCCGGGACGATGCGGGCGACCAGGGTGTCGACCAGGCCCGGGAGGGTGTCGGGGCCGAGGACGTCCGGGAGGGTGAGGTGCTCGACCAGCAGGCCGGTCATCGCCAGGTAGAGGGTGAGGACGGTCTCCCGGTCGCCGGGGAAGCCCTCGTCCAGGTGGTAGGCGATGTTGGCCTCCAGCTGCTCCCGGATGGTGGCGGTGAGCTGGGCGCGCACTTCGGGGCGGCGGGTGGCCTCCAGGCGCAGCTCCAGCATGGCGAGGTAGCCGGAGCGTTCGGCGTCGATGCGGCGCAGCAGGTCGTGCATCAGCGCGGTGACCAGGGAGCGGTCGTGGGGGGCGCGCAGCAGCTCGGCGATGACGGCCGGGTCGGGGGTGAGCCGGTGGTGGATGTGCCGGGCGGTCTGGTGGAGCAGGTCGTCCCGGCCGGCGAAGTAGTTGGACGCGGTGCCGGCCGGCACGCCCGCCCGGACGTCCACGGCGCGGAAGGTGAGTCCGCGCGCGCCCTGGTCGGCGAGGACGTCGATGGCGGCGTCGGTGAGCGCCGTGCGCCGGGCGGGATTCTGGGCCATCGCTGAAGCTCCCTCAGGAATATCTCTTGCAACCACTACAGGAGAAGTACTATAACTGTCGTGGTTCACCGGACGAAGCGAAGGACACGGATGCGAAAGCTCACCTACTACGTCGGCACCACCCTCGACGGCTTCATCGCCGCCCCGGACGGCGACTACCAGTTCCTCATGCCCTACGTCGGCGGGGAGTTCCTCTCCCACCTGTGCGCGGAGTACCCCGAGACCCTACCGACGCCGGGGCGGGCCGCGATGGGGATCGCCGAGGCGCCCAACCGGCGCTTCGACACCGTGCTCATGGGCCGCGGCACCTACGACCCGGGCCTGGCGGTGGGCCTCACCAGCCCGTACGCCCACCTGCGGCAGATCGTCTTCTCACGCGGCCTCACCGAGAGCCCGGACCCCGCGGTGGAGGTCACCGCGGCCGACCCGCTGACCCTGGTGCGGGAGCTCAAGCGGCAGGACGGCCTCGGCCTCTGGCTCTGCGGCGGCGGCGAGCTGGCCGGTCAACTGCTGCCGGAGATCGACGAGCTGGTGATCAAGCAGTCGCCGGTGGCGATCGGCGCCGGCGTGCCGCTGTTCCGCGCGGGCTTCGCGCCGCACACCTTCGCGCTCGTCGACTCCCTCGTCTTCCCCAACGGGGTCATCGTGCGGACCTACGGGCGGACGGCCGCCCCGACGAGCGGCTGACGCTCACCACCAGGCAGACGCCCGCGACCACGATCGCCCCGCCCAGCAGGGTGGGGCCGGTCAGCGGTTCGGACAGCACCAGCCAGCCCAGCAGCACGGCCACCACCGGGTTCACATAGGCGTAGGTGGCGACCAGGGTCAGCGGGGCGGAGCGCAGCAGCCAGGCGTAGGCGGTGAAGGCGACCAGCGAGCCGAACACCACCAGGCCGCCCAGCGCCAGCCAGGAACGGAGGGAGATGTCGCCGGGGTGCAGGCCGTGCTGCTCGCCCCGGGCCAGTCCGATCAGCACGTTGCCGAGGCCGCCGGCGAGCATCTGGTAGGCGCTGGAGGCGAAGACGTTGGCGGGCATCCGGATGCGCTTGGACGCGTAGGAGCCCAACGCCCAGGTGACGGTGGCGACGAGGACCGCGATCACGCCGACCGGCGCGATGTCGCCGCCGATCGCCGGGGCGGACAGCACGCCCAGGCCGACCAGTCCGAGCAGCACCCCGGCCAGCTCGGCC
>NZ_BAAAKJ010000198.1:0-881 GCF_039527695.1 Kitasatospora putterlickiae | reverse complement strand
CCGACCGCCGTCAGCAGCACCATCCACAGCGGCACGGCGGCGACCAGCAGGGCGGCCAGGCCCGACGGGATCGACTTCTCGCCGAGCACCACCAGCCCGTTGCCGCCGGTCAGCAGCAGGCCGCCGACCAGGGCGGCGGAGCCCAGCTGCCGCAGGTCCACCCGCAGGGCGGAGCGCCCGTAGCGGACGGCGACGAAGCCGGCGAGCAGCAGTCCGGCGGTCAGGAAGCGCGCGGCGGCGGACAGGAAGCCCGGCATGGTCTCCAGCGCGATGCGGATCGCCAGGTACGTCGAGCCCCACACGACGTAGACGATGCCGAGCGCCACCCACACGCCCGCTCCGAGCCGCCCGGCGGCGGGCGGGGCGGCGGAGGGCGGGGTGTCCGCGGGTGCGGCCGGTCTGCGCTCGGCGGGAGCTGTCATGGGTGTCCCCCTTGGACGGTACTGGCAGTTGCATCCGCCATGACACCGCATCGGCCACCCCGCGCGCCAGTGGGTATCACCAGACGGGCACCATCGACCGTCGACCCGCCCCCGGCCTCACCCCCGCCCTGGAGGAACCCCCCGTGCCCGCCGAACCCGCCGTCCTGCCCTTCTTCGTCTACGGCACCCTGCTCACCGGGGGACGCAACCACGCCGCCTTCCTGGCCGGCCGGTGCGCCGAGGTGCGGCCGGCGGTCCTGGAGGGCGCGGCGCTGCACGCGGGGCCCGGATTCCCGTACGCCCTGCCGGACCCGGCGCCGGGGCGGCGGATCAGCGGCGAGCTGGTCACCGTCCGTCCGGACGCCTACCCGGCGGCGCTCGCGGCGCTGGACCGGCTGGAGGACTGCCGGCCGGACGGCCGCGGCGAGTACGTGCGCGAGCGGCGCGCCCTCAGGACGG
>NZ_BAAAKJ010000197.1:0-958 GCF_039527695.1 Kitasatospora putterlickiae | reverse complement strand
GGGGGCGCCGAGGCGTCCAGCACCAGGGCGTCGGCGTAGGCGCCGAGCGGGACGTCCAGCCGGTCGCGCAGTCCGATCACCGCGTCCCCGACCGCGAACCCGGAGGCCCCGGGGCCGAGCCGCTCCACCGTGCCGGCCACGTCCCAGCCCACCCCGACGGTCTCCCTCGGCGCCATCAGCCCGGCCCGCGCGAGCACCCCGGCCCGGGTCACCGCGTCCACCGGGTTGACCCCGGCCGCCGCCACCCGCACCCGCACCTGTCCCGGGCCGGGCTCGGGGACGGGCACCTCGACCAGCTCCAGGACCTCCGGACCGCCGAACCGGCGGACGACCACGGCGCGCATCGCGCTCTCCTCCCAGCAGGGGGCCCCGCCCGCTGTTCCGGCGGGGCTTGCCAACGGCACCCAACCTAGGGAGAGTTGCTCCCCATCGGGAAGGACGCACCCGCGAGTGCGTACCGCACGGAGAGGAGAGCCGATGGCGACCACGACCGCCGCCCAGCGCCGCTCGGCCGCCCGGGCCGGCTACGACGCCTACCTCGCCGAGTGCCCCGCCCGGCAGCTGCTGGAGCGGATCGGCGACAAGTGGGTCAGCCTGGTCGTCAACGCCCTGGCCGACGGCCCGCGGCGCTACAGCGACCTGCGCCGCCGCCTCGCCGGGGTCAGCGAGAAGATGCTCACCCAGACCCTGCGCAACCTGGAGCGCGACGGCCTGCTGACCCGGACGGTCACCGCCTCCGTCCCGGCCCGGGTGGACTACGCGCTCACCCCGCTCGGCGCCGGGCTGCTCCCGCTGCTGCGGGCGATCAAGGACTGGGCGGAGGAGCACATGCCCGAGGTGCTGGCCCACCGGGAGGCCCACGACGGGGCCCGGGCCGACTGACCGGCCGCACGGCGGTGCTGTGGCGGTTGCTGCGGCGGTGGTACGGCGGGCCGGGACGCCGAAGGCCCGTGCGGAC
>NZ_BAAAKJ010000196.1:45009-48739 GCF_039527695.1 Kitasatospora putterlickiae | reverse complement strand
CCAGGCCGCCCCCGCCCCCACCGGCCCCGCCACGCGCGGCGGGCGCGAGCCGCTCTGGCGCCGCCGCGACCGCCGGTGGGCCCTGGTCTTCCTCGCGCCCCAACTGCTCGGGCTGCTGGTCTTCCTGGTCGGCCCGCTCGGCTTCGCCGTGGTCCTCTCCTTCATGCGCTGGGACGGCCTCGGCGACGCCACCTGGGTCGGCCTGGAGAACTTCCGCACCCAGCTCACCGACCCCGAGTTCGGCCGCGCGGTGTGGAACACCCTCAAGATCGGCCTGATCACGGTGCCCGGCGGGCTGGTGCTCGCGCTGCTGATCGCGCTCGCCCTGCACAACGTGCGCGGGCGCACCGCCTACCGGGTGGTCTACTTCCTGCCCGTGGTGACCAGCTCGGTCGCGGTCTCGGTGATCTGGCAGATGATCCTGGGCGGCGGCGCCGACGGCATCCTCAACGGCACCGTGCACGACCTGTTCGGCGTCACCCTGCCCGACTGGCTGGCCGACCCGGACTGGGTAGTGGTCGCGGTGGCGGTGGTGACCATCTGGTCCTCGCTCGGGCTCAACGTCGTCATCTTCCTGGCCGGCCTCGCCACCGTCCCCGCCAACCTCCTGGAGGCCGCCCGGATCGACGGGGCCGGGCCGTGGCAGACGCTGCGCTCGGTCACCCTGCCCCTGCTGTCGCCCACCGTCTTCTTCACCGTGGTGGTGTCGGTGATCAGCTCGTTCCAGGCCTTCGACCTCGTCTACGTCCTGGTCAACCCGGACCACAACGAGGGCGCCCAGACCATCGTCTACAAGGTCTACCAGCAGGGCTTCCGGGAGTTCCACTTCGGCCTCTCCAGCGCCGCCGCGCTGCTCCTGCTGCTGCTCACCCTGGTCGTCACGGCGGTCCAGTTCCAGGCGCAGAAGCGTTTCGTCCACTACGAGTCCTGAGGCGCCGCCATGACCGTCCGCCACTCCACCGCCCCCCGGCGGCTCCTCCTGCACACCGGGCTCGTCCTCGGCGGCCTGCTGATGCTGTTCCCGTTCGTCTGGATGGTGCTGACCTCCTTCAAGGGCGTCAGCCAGATGATCAACGAGCCGCTGTCCTGGCTGCCCTCGCCCTGGCGTGCCCGCAACTACCCCGACGTGCTGAACGAGGTGCCGATCGGCCGGGCCTACTGGAACAGCATGTACATCGCGGCGATCACCGTCGCCGCCACCCTGCTCACCGGCGCGATGGCCGCCTACGCCTTCGCCCGCATCCCGTTCCGCGGCTCGGGGCCGCTGTTCGGCCTCTTCCTGGCCACCCAGATGGTCCCGGCCCAGGTCACCATCGTGCCGCTGTACATCATGCTGGCCAAGCTCCAGCTGATCGACTCCCACCTGGCGCTGATCCTGCCCGCCGTCGCCAACCCCTTCGCGGTGTTCCTGCTGCGCCAGTTCATCCGGGCCGTCCCGGTCGAACTGGAGGAGGCGGCCAGGATCGACGGCGCCGGCCGCTGGACGATCTTCTGGCGGATCGTGCTGCCCAACATCCGGCCCGGCCTGTGGACGCTCGGCATCATCGTCTTCCTGGCCAGCTGGAACAGCTACTTCTTCCCGCTGGTGTTCCTCAACACCCCGGAGCTGTTCACCGTCCCGCTGCTGCTCGACTCCTTCAACTCCCAGCGCGGCGGCATCGACTACGGGCTCACCGCGGCGCTGTCCGCGATGACCGTGGTGCCGATGCTGATCGCCTTCCTGATCGGGCAGCGCAAGATCCTCAACAGCATGGCCTCCTCGGGCCTGGGAGGGCGCTGATGTCCGCCTCGCACCTCGAACTCGACCTGGTGGAACGGCCGTTCACCGACCGCGGCACCCGGCTGCTGGTCACCGCGGGCCCCGGCCCGGCCGACGGCCTGCGGGTCGCCCGGGCCGAGTACGAGACCCCGCTCGCCGAGACCACCGACCTCACCGGCCTGCTGGTGCACGGCGCCGACGGACGCCCGCTGCCGGTCGTCTCGGCCACGCCCGTCGAGGTCGCCTTCGCCGGCGGGGTGTCGCTGCTGTTCGCCGACCCGGCCACCCTGGTGATCACCGGGCACGGCGCGCGGGCCTCCTGGCGGCTGCCCGACGGCACCGGACGCACCCTCGCGCTGGACGGCTGCCACGTCCTGGCGGGCCCGCCGGGGGAGTGGTCCGCCCCCGCCGTGCGCGCGGCGTCCGAGGCCCGCTGGGCCGACTGGTTCGCCCGGATGCCGGCCGTCCGCCCCGACCTCGCCGAGCGCGCCCGGATGGCCTGGTGGACGCTGGCCGTCAACCTGCTGCCGATCGCCGGCCGGGAGGGCCTGGTCCCCTCCAAGTACGGCTACGTCGGCGTCTGGAACTGGGACGCGCTGTTCCACGCCGTCGCGCTGCGCCACGGTGACCCGGCGCTCGCCCGTGACCAGATCCTGCTCTTCCTGGACCACCAGCTGCCCGACGGCCGGCTCCCCGACGTGGTGCACGAGCACGGCGTCCTGGCCGACACCACCGACCTGCCGCGCGCCGACCACGCCCGGCTCGCCCAGCACGTCGGCACCGCCAACGGCGCGCGCCCGGAACGCGCGCCGGTCCCGGTCACCAAACCGCCCCTCGCCGCCTGGGCCGTCTGGAAGGTCCACGAGACCGACCCGGACGTCCCCTTCCTCGCCGCCGTCTACCCGCGGCTGGTGCGCGCCCACGCGTGGTGGTTCGCCGCCTCCGACCCGGACGGCGACGGCCTGCCCGAGTACCTGCACCCCTACTCCTCCGGCCTCGACGACAGTCCGGTCTGGGACTACGGCCCGCGCGCCGAGCCGCCCGACCTCAACTCCTACCTCGTCCTGGAGGCCGACCGGCTCGCCGACATCGCCGGCGCCCTCGGCCGCCCCGCCGAGGCCGCCCGCTGGCGCGAGCGCGCCGCCGCCCACGCCCGGCTGCTGGTCGCCCGGCGCTGGGACGGCACCCGCTTCACCACCCTGGCGGCCGGCGCGCCCGTGCCGGTGCGCACCGCGCTCGACCTGATGCCCCTGTTCACCGGCCGGCTGCCCGCCGGGGTCGCCGCCGCCCTGGAACGGACGCTGCGCTCGCCCGCCTACTGGGGCGAGCGGCCGGTGCCCACCGTGGCCTTCGACGACCCGGCCTTCGACCCGGAGGCGATGTGGCGCGGCCCGGTCTGGCTCAACGTCAACTACCTGCTGGCCGAGGGACTCCAGCGCTCCGGCTTCCCGGACACCGCCGCCGAGCTGCGCGAACGCACCGTGGCCATGGTCCGGGACGCGGGCGGCCTCTACGAGTACTGGAACCCGCTGACCGGCGCCCGCGCGCCCCGCGCGACCTCCGGCTTCGGCTGGTCGGCGGCGCTCTTCCTGGACCTCGCCAGGATGGTCGGATGATCTGACTGTCTCTTTCTCCCTTCATCGCCTGACGTGCCGTCACTACCCTTTGCCTGCGAACGGAGGCCAACCCCGGCAGAGACGGAGCACGACCATGCGAACCCGGCTCAGGCACACCCTCGTCGTCCTCATCACCGCCCTGCTCGCCGCCACCGCGGCCCTGACCGCCGCACCCCCGGCGAACGCCGTCGTCGGCGGCACCCCGGTGACCGCCGGCCAGACCCCCTACCTCGTCTCGCTGGCCCGGGGCGGGCACTTCTGCGGCGGCGCCCTCCTCGACCCCACCACCGTCGTCACCGCCGCCCACTGCGTCGCGGGTACGGACGCCGGCGCGCTCACCGTGCGCGCCGGCAGC
>NZ_BAAAKJ010000196.1:44183-44949 GCF_039527695.1 Kitasatospora putterlickiae | reverse complement strand
CGACCCCTCCTCCGGCCGGGCCCAGGCCTCCGGCTGGGGCGCCACCGCCGAGAACGGCCCGCTCTCCGCGGCCGCCCGCGTCGTCACCGTCCCCCTGATCAGGCGCGACGCCTGCCGCCAGGAGTACGGGGCCGCCGCCGTCACCGACCGCATGATCTGCGCGGGAGAGGACGCCGGCGGCAAGGACGCCTGCCAGGGCGACAGCGGCGGCCCGCTCGTCCAGGGCGGCGCGCTGATCGGCGTCATCTCCTGGGGCGTCGGCTGCGGCCGGCCCGGCGCCGCCGGCGTCTACACCCGGATCGGCGCGCTGCGCCCCTGGATCGACGCCCATCGCGCGGCCGGCTGACCCGGCCCGGAATCCGGTGGCGAACCCGGCCCCCGGACCCCGCCCTCGCCCGCGTCGAGGCCCGGCGTCGTCGCCCCGCCCGAGCGGGGGTCAGAGCACGGCGAGCCGGTCCACCAGCAGCTCCATCCTCCGCTCGGTCTCCTCCGGCGGCAGCCGTCCCGACCGGGTCAGGGTCGCCAGCCCGTGCAGGGCCGCCCAGAACACCTCGGTGAACAACCCCGGGTGGACGCCGTCCCCGGCGACCTCCGCGAGGCTCTCCAGCAGGGCGGCGAAGGCGTCCTTCAGCGGCTCCGGCGTGTCCTCCCGCGCGAACGCCAGGCCGCCGTCGAGCTGGAACATGGCGTCGTAGACCGCCGGGTTGCGGGCGGCGAAGCCGAGGTAGGCGCGGGCGAGGCCGGTGACCCGGGCGCGCGGGCCGTC
>NZ_BAAAKJ010000196.1:42803-44170 GCF_039527695.1 Kitasatospora putterlickiae | reverse complement strand
GGCGCCCGCGCCCTCCAGGGCGACGGCGCCGATGATCTCGCGCTTGCCGCGGAAGTGGCTGTAGAGGACGGGCTGGCTGTATTCGATGCGTTCGGCGAGCCGGCGGGTGGTGACCGCGTCCCAGCCCTGCCGCTCGGCGAGTTCGCGGGCCGTGGCCACGATGAGGCGCTCGCGGTCCGCCCGTTCGCGTTCCTTGCGTTCCTGTACCGACATGCTTGGAATCCTAGCACCGCTAGACATGCGAGCGGCAGAAGGTCTAGCGTTGCCACAACAGCTGTCAATGCTAGCTTTCGGAGGGGTCGTCATGCTCCATGCGCTTCAGGTCCTCACCACCGTGGTCGTCGGCGTGATGGTGGGGGTGGAATTCGCGGTCGCCTTCGTCATCAACCCGATCTTCAAGGCCCTCCCGGAGGACGCCGGCCTGCTCGGCCGTGCGCACGGGGGCCGGATGCTCGGCGCCGTGATGCCGGTCTGGTACATCGGCTCGCTGCTCCTCGTCCTGGCCTGGGCCGTCGCCGGACGGCACGAGGGCGGCACCGGACTCGTCTTCACCGCCGGCGCGCTGCTGATCGTCAGCGTGCTCATGTCGGTCCTGCTGCTCGTCCCGATCAACAACCGGGGCAAGACGTGGACCCCCGAGAACCGGCCCGCCGACTGGAAGGAGCAGGGCGACCGCTGGGACCGCTACCACTACGCCCGCGTCGCCGTCATCGTCGCGGCCTTCGCGGTCCTGGTCGCCGCCCTCGTCTGAGCGCCTCCACGGGGCCCCGGCGCCGTCTGACGGAAGGTTGACAGGCGTCGGCGACCCCGTTTAGTTTGCCTTTGCTTTCAAAGCAAACGATTGGAGCGCCCTCATGGGCTGGAACGAACGGATCATCAAGGAGTTCCGGGAGAACAACGGAAAGGTCGGCGGTGCGTTCGAAGGCACCCCGATGGTGGTCCTCACCACCGCCGGCCGCCGTACGGGCAGGCCGCACACCAACCCGGTGGTCTACCTGCCCGACGGCGCCCGCTACCTGGTGTTCGCCTCCAACGCGGGCGGCCCGGAGCACCCCGACTGGTTCCACAACCTGGTCGCCTCGCCCCAGGTCACCATGGAGATCGGCACCGAGGAGGGGCGGGTGAAGCCCTTCGCCACCCGTGCCGTCGTCCTGGAGGGGGAGGAGCGCGACCGGCTGTACGAACGGCAGAGCACCCTGCGCCCGGCCTTCCGCGAGTACCAGGAGAAGACCACCCGGGTCATCCCCGTGGTCGCCCTGTACCCGCTGGACCTCTCCGCCGACACCGAGCGCAACAAGATGATCGGCCATCAGCTGATCGTCCACCACGCCGAGTTGCGCGCCGAGCTCGCCGAGGTCCGGGCCGCC
>NZ_BAAAKJ010000196.1:42381-42765 GCF_039527695.1 Kitasatospora putterlickiae | reverse complement strand
CCCTCCGCCCGCCGACCTCGCCCGGCAACTGCACCGCCGCTGCCTCACCTTCTGCTACGGCCTGCGGCTGCACCACACCCGCGAGGACGGCGCCTTCACCGCCTTCGAGCAGCGCTTCCCGCACCTCGTCCCGGCCGTCACCCGCCTGCGCGAGGAGCACCAGGTGGTCGAGCGGGCGCTCGCCCGGCTGGAGGAGGCCCTGGAGCGCGGCGGCGATCTCCTCGAACTCCGGGCGGAGCTCGACCGGACCGTCGACGGCCTGGAGGAGCACTTCGCCTACGAGGAGGAGCACCTGCTCCCCGCGCTGGACGTGCCCCGCCCGTCCTGACCGGGCCGGGCCCGGTGGCACGCGGCCGACGCCGGTCTGCGGGACACCTCCCGCAG
>NZ_BAAAKJ010000196.1:38601-42311 GCF_039527695.1 Kitasatospora putterlickiae | reverse complement strand
GTCGTCCTTCACGGCGGCCGCCGTCGCCTCGTGCGGGGCGCGGGCGAGGCCGACGCCCCGGGCGTGGATCACGGCCGCGTTCGCCGGCTGGTCGGCGAGTCGCGGCACGACCAGTTGCGGGACGCCGTGGACCAGCGCGGTCAGCGCGGTACCCGCCCCGCCGTGGTGAACGATCGCGGCGCAGGAAGGCAGCAGCGCGCTGAGCGGCACCCAGCCCGCCACCCGCACGTTGTCCGGCACCGGTCCCAGGGCGCCGGCCTGGTCCTCGCCCATGGCGAGGACGAGCTCGAAGTCCAGGGCGGCGCACTCGGTCAGGAACGCGTCGAGCTCGCCGAGCTCGCCGGACAGCGGCAGGACGCTGCCCAGGGTCAGGCACACCCGGGGCCGGGACGGCGCCGCCAGCGCCCACTCGGGCAGCAGCCGGCTCTCGTTGTAGGGCACGTAGCGCATCGACCACTCGGTCGCGTCGTCACGGCCCCCCAGGCTCGGCGGCCGGACGTCGATCATCGCGGCTGCGGCGGCCGGCTCGTCCAGACCCAGCTTGAGACGGGTGGGTTCCAGGTACCGGGCGATGGACTCGCGGTACGTCACCGCCTGTTCGTCGCCGCCCGCCCAGGCCAACCGTACGCTCTGCTCCACGTGGGGGACGCCGAGCGCGCCGGCGACCAGGGGCCCGGCGCCCTGCTCCAAGGTGGACAGCACGAGGTCCGGCCGGAACTCCTCGGCGACCCGGAGGAGGCCTTCCGCCATCTCCTCCCCGAACAGCCCGAGCCCGCCGCGCCGGGGCCTCGGGGCGCCCGGCGGCGCCGTGTTGATCGCCCGGCTCGCCGCCATGAACTCGGCGAACACGTCGTGGCCGGGGCACACGTCGACCGCGGGGAGCCCGGCCGCGACCAGCGTCTCGGCGGCCTTGCCGTTGTTGGCGACCAGGACCTCGTGCCCGGCGGCCCGCAGCGCCCAGGCCAGGGGGACGGTGGGCAGGAAGAGCCCCGAGCCGGGGGCGGCCACGGACAGTACTCTCATTGCGGGTTCCCTTCCGAGGTGGGCGTGTCGTCGACGAGCAGCCGGGGGGTTCCCGGGCCGCTGCCGTCGAGGCGTTCGAGGAGGCCGGCGGTGGTGACGATCAGGGCGGGGCGCGCGTCGGCGAGCATGAACGCGATGCGCTCGGCCGGGTAGTCGGGGTCGATCGGCAGGTAGGCCGCGCCGGACTTCAGGACGGCGAGCAGCGCCACCACCATCGCGGCCGACCGCGGTACCGCCAGCGCGACGATGGTCTCGGGCCCGATGCCCCGGCGGTCGAGTTCGGCCGCCAGGAGGTTCGCCCGATCGTCCAACTCGCGGTACGTGACGGTCCGTTCGCCGGACCGGATCGCGACGCTGTCCGGCCTGGCGGCGGCCTGCGCGGCGAACAGCTCGGCCACCGACCGGTCCGGCACCGGGCGGGCCGTGTCGTTCAGCCCGACGACCAGCCGGTGCCGCTCCTCCGCCGTCAGCACGTCGATGTCGCCGACGGCGGCGGCCGGGGTGCCGGCGGCGAAGCCGCGGAGCAGGTGGACGAAACGGTCGGCGACGCGCCGGGCCTCGGGGCCGGTGAGGAGGTCCGGGCGGTAGCCGAAGCAGAGCACGAGGGTCTCGCCCGGGTGCGCGATCAGGCTCAGCGGGTAGTGGATGCTGTTGTGCGACTCGGTGCCCGTCACCCGCACGCCGGCGACGGAGTCGACGGTCCGGTCCAGCGGGTAGTTCTCGAACACCACGAGCGAATCGAAGAGGTCGCCGTCGATGTCCGACAGGCCCTGGATCTCGGTCAGTCCGAGGTGCTGGTGGGCGCCGAGCCGCGACTGCTCCTCCTGCAGCCGCGCGAACAGCCCGGTGAGCGTCTCCCGGGGGTCGATCCGGACCCGCACCGGCACGGTGTTGACGAGCATCCCGACCATGGCCTCGACGTCGCGCAGCTCGGGTGCCCGGCCGGCCACCGTGGTGCCGAAGACCACGTCGTCACGGCCCGTCAGCCGGGACAGCAGCAGGGCCCAGGTGCCCTGGACCACGGTGTTGGCGGTCAGGCCCAGCAGCCGGGCGCGTTCGGTGAGGGCCGTCGTCACCTCCTGGGGAACGGTGACCAGCTCCTTTCCGGTCGGCACCGCCCGGCGGCTGTCCGCGTTGGGGGCCACCCGGGTGGCCTCCTCCAGACCGGCCAGCGCCGCGCGCCACGCCGTCCGGGCCTCCGGGGCGTCCTGACGGGCCCGCCAGGCGAAGAAGTCCTGCAGCGGCACGGCGGGTGCCAGCGCCGAGGCGTCGCCGCCCGCGCCGTAGGCCTCGAAGAGCTCGCGCAGCAGCAACCCGGTGGACCAGCCGTCCAGGACGGCGTGGTGGTTCGTCAGCACCAGCCGGAACCGGTCGGGCCGCCGCCGGACCAGCGTGAACCGCGCCAGCGGGGCCGTGGCCAGGTCGAACGGGCGGGTGCGGGCCTCCCGGGTGACCCGCGCGACCTCGGCCTCGCGGTCGCCGTCCGCGACCGCGGTCAGGTCCGCCTCCTCCCAGGGCGGCGACACCTCCGACTGGACCACCTGCACGGTGTCGCCGGTGGCCCGGCGGCGGAAGCTCGCCCGCAGGGTCGGGTGGCGCCGCACCACCGCCTCCACCGACCTCCGCAGCACGGCCGCGTCCAGCGGCCCTTCGAGGTCCAGCACCACCTGCACGTTGTAGAGCGCCGAACCGTCCTCGTCGTACGCGGCGTGGAACACCAGCCCTTCCTGGACCGGCGTGAGCGGCAGGACGGTCTCGATCCTCGGCGTGCGCTTCGCCGCCGTCGTCATAGGTCCCCCTCCAGGGCCAGTTCTTCCTGAAGCCGGTCGATCTCGTCCTGGGAGAGCGAGACCAGTGGAATGTCGGAAGGGCTGTGGCCGCCCGATTCCGGCCGCCGGGCATGGTCGGCCAAGGCCCGCAGAACGCGGAACCAGGTGGCTCCCAGGTCCTCGACCTCCGCCGCCGTGAACAGCTCCGCCGCCCAGGACCACTCGGCCACGAGCGTCGGCTCCGCGCCCTCGCCCTCCCGGACGAGCGTGTTGACCTCCAGCGCGTGCGCCAGTGGCAGGCCCGGGTCGGCGCCGCCGGTGAACCCGCCGATCTCGTACGCCGGCGCCCAGTCGCCGGACCCGGTGGGCGTGCCGAAGCGGCCGAGGTGGTTGAAGCCGATCTGCGGCACCGGCAGGCCCGAGAGGGCCTCCCCGGTGCGCGGATTGAGGTACCGCAGCAGGCCGTAGCCCAGTCCGTGGTCGGGGACCGCGGCCAGCTGCTCCTTGATCCGCTTCAGCGCCCGTCCGGCCTCGGGCCCGCCCGACCACAGGTCCGGCCACTCGACGGCGCCCGGGTCCAGCCGGACCGGGTGGACGCTGGTGAACCAGCCGACCGTACGGGACAGATCCACCCCGCCGACCGCCTCCTCCTCCCGGCCGTGGCCCTCGACGTCCACCAGCACGGTCGCGGCGGGACGGTCCCGCCGCCGGGACCAGTCCTGCACCGCCAGGGCCACCGCCGTGAGCAGCACGTCGTTGACCGTGGCGTGGAAGACGTCGGTCACCTCGGTCAGCAGCGCCTTGGTGGGATCCGCCGGCAGCGTCAGCTCCAGGCTGCGCCGGGAGCCCACCACGTCCCGGGCCGGGTCCAGCGCCCGGCGGCCGAGCGGCGCGTCGGGGCCGTCCAGCATCGCCGTC
>NZ_BAAAKJ010000196.1:29834-38526 GCF_039527695.1 Kitasatospora putterlickiae | reverse complement strand
TGTGTCGCGGGCGCTCATTCCTGGTCCCCCTGGTCCTCCCGGTGGGCGGCCTCCTCGGCGAGCAGCCTCGACCAGCGGCGCAGCGAGGTGCCCACCGGGGCCGGCCCGGCGCCGTCGCGGTGCGGCCCGGCGGCGGCCTCCGCGAGGTCGCCCAGCAGGACGCGCCAGGAGACCCCGTCCACCGCGAGGTGGTGGACGGCCAGCAGCAGGTGTCCGGGCGCGGCCGGGCCGGCGTCGAGCCAGACGGCCTGCCACATCACGCCGTTCCCGGGCGCCAGCCGCTCCCAGGCGAGCTCGGCCTGGCGTCGCGCGGCCTCGCGCAGCGCGTCCCCGGTCAGCCCGGTGACGTCGTGGCGGGTGAGCCGGTCCGCGAGGTCGGCGCCGGGTTCGGTGATCTCCAGGCCCCAGGGCGTGTGGTCGTCCGCGCGGTGCAGCCGCAGCCGCAACGCCTCGTGATGGTCCGCCACCGACCGCAGCGCCGCCGCCAGCGTCGGCCGGTCGACGCCGGCGGGCAGCCGGACGAACATCGACTGGTTGAACCGGTCGACGGGACCGCCCAGTTCGCGCAGCCGTTCCATCACCGGAGTCGGGGCCAGCGGACCCGGTCCGGCCTCGGTGTCCTCCTCGGCCACGGGGTGGGCCTCCTCGCGCGCCACCCTGGCCAGGTTCGCCGGGCTGCGGTGGTCGAAGACGTCCCGGGGCGTGAACACCAGGCCGCGGCGCCGGGCCCGGCTCACCAGCTGGATCGAGGTGATGCTGTCCCCGCCGAGCGCGAAGAAGCCGTCGTCGGGGCCGACCCGGGGCACGCCCAGGGTCTGCGCGAAGAGCTCGCACAGCAGTTCCTCGCGCGAGGTCCGCGGCGCCCGGCCGGTGTCGGGGTCGCCCCCGGCCGGGTCCGGCACCGGAAGGGCGGCCCGGTCGAGCTTTCCGTTGGCGGTGACCGGCAGCCGGTCCAGCACGACGTAGCCGGCCGGGACCATGTAGCCGGGCAGCTCGCCCGCGGTCCGCTCGGCGAGTTCGGTGACGTCCGGTGCGGCGCCGGGCCGCGGGACCACGTAGGCGATCAGCCGGGTGGCGCCCGCCGGGGTGTCGCGGGCCAGGACGACGGCCTGCGCGACGTCCGGGTGCCCGGCCACCACCGCCTCGATCTCGCCGGGTTCGATCCGGTGGCCGCGGACCTTCAGCTGGCCGTCGGTGCGACCCAGGTAGTCCAGCGTGCCGTCGGGCAGCCGGCGGGCGAGGTCGCCGGTGCGGTACATCCGGGTTCCCGGCGCGCCGTACGGGTCGGCGACGAAGCGGTCGGTGGTCGCCGAGGGCCTGTTGAGGTAGCCGCGGGCGATGCCGGTGCCCGCCAGGTACAGCTCGCCGGGCACTCCGGCCGGGACTGGGCGCAGCCAGCGGTCCAGTACGTAGGCGCGGGTGTGCGGCAGCGGACGGCCGATGGGCGGGGCGACCACCTGGTCGTCGGCGCACCGCCAGTCGGTGGCGTACACCGTCGCCTCGGTCGGCCCGTAGAGGTTGACGATCTCCGTGTCTGGGAGGCACTGCCGGATCCGCCGTACCAGCGGACCGGGCAGGGCCTCGCCGGCCAGGACGATCCGCTGCGCCGCGAAGCCCGGCGACGGGTCGCCGAGCAGCCCGGCCAGAGCCGACGGGACGCCGCTGATGAGCGAGCCCCGCCAGGGCCGTTCGGCCAGCTCCAGCAGGTCACGGACGATCTCCAGCCGGCCGCCGGCGGCCAGCGGGGCGAACAGCTCGAACACCGAGACGTCGAAGGAGAGCGAGGTCGAGGCCAGCACCTGCCGCAGTCCGTCGGCGCCGAAGCGCTCCACCGCCCATCCCACCAGCGCGTTCATGGCGGCGCGCGGCACCGCCACGGCCTTGGGGCGGCCGGTGGAGCCGGAGGTGTAGATGACGTAGGCGAGCGAACCGTCCGGCGCGGACGGGAGGGCGCCGTCCGGGAGGGTGCCGTCCGGGACGGCGTCGGACGGGACGGCCGGGTCGCCGTGCGCGCCGGGGCCGTCCACCGCGAGCCGCGCCAGCCGGTCCGCCGGCGGCAGCCCCGGCACCTCCTCGCCGCCGGTGAGCACCAGCACCGGCGCGGCGTCCTGGATCATGAACGCGGTCCGCTCGGCGGGGTGCCGGTGGTCCAGCGGCAGGTAGCCGGCGCCGGACCTGAGCACGGCCAGCAGCGCGACCAGCAGTTCGGCCGAGCGCGGCACCGCCACCGCGACCAGGTCCTCCGGTCCCACGCCGCGGGCCCGCAGCCGCCGGGCCAGCCGGTCGGCCCGCTCGTCGAGCTCGCCGTAGGTCAGCGCCCCGGTCGGGCCGACCACCGCCGTGCGGCCGGGCTCCCGCGCCGCCCGGTCCCGCACCGCGTCGGCCACGGAGACCGGGGCGGCCGGCCGGCCGGTGTCGTTCCACTCCTCGGTGAGCAACCGCGTCTCGGCCGGCTCCAGGGCCTCGATCCGGTCCGTCCGGGTGTCCGGTCCCGCCTCGGCGATCTCCCGCAGCAGCCGGGTGTACCGCCGCACGACCCGCTCGGCGTCGTCCGCCGTGAACAGGTCGGGCCGGTAGGTGAACTGCAGGTCGAGCGCGGCGCCCGGGGTGGCGATCAGGGCCAGCGGGTAGTGCACGGCGTTGTGGGTGCGGACGGCGTCGACCCGCAGGCCGGCCCGTCCGCCGCCGTTCAGGGCGTCCGGGTCCAGCGGGTAGTTCTCGAACACGGTGAGCGTGTCGAAGAGTTCGCCGTCGGCTCCGGCCAGCCGCTGGATCTCGGCGATCCCGAGGTGCTGGTGGGCGGCGAGGCGGGACTGCTCGTCCTGCAGCCGGGCCAGCAGCGCGCCGATCCGCTCCTCGGGGCGCAGCCGCAGCCGCACCGGGACGGTGTTGATGAAGCAGCCGATCATCGTCTCGGTGCCCGGAAGCTCGGGCGGCCGCCCGGAGACGGTGGTGCCGAAGACGATGTCCTCGCGCCCGGTCAGCCGGCTCAGGAGGAGCCCCCAGGCGGCCTGAACGACCGTGTTGAGGGTGACCCCGTGCGCCCGGGCCTGCCCGGCCAGCGCGGCGGTGACGGATTCGGACAGCCGGACGGAGCGGGAGTCGGGCGCCACGGAGACGTGGGCGTCACCGTGCGGGGCCAGCCGGGTCGGCGCGTCGAGTCCGTGGAGCGCCGCTCGCCACGCCTGGTCGGCGGCGGCCCGGTGGCGCCCGTGCGGGTCGGCCTCGGGGCTGTCGTCGGCGGCGGACCGGCCGCGGTGGCGACCGTGTGACGCGGTGTCCTCGGCCGTGGTCTCGTCGGCGTCGGTCCCGTTGACGGGTCCGGTGGTGTCGGTGAGGGTGTCGGACATCAGAATCGTCTTTTCCTTGCGAGGGTGCAGGTGTTTCGGCGCCCGGCCGGCACATCGTGGGCGCGGTCGGGGCGTGGCCGGTGATCGCGGCCCGTACCCCGGCCGCCACCTTAACCGCCGGAGCGGGCGAGATCCTATCGAGATCACGACGACCGCCCGGGGAGCGGCGCGGCCCCGGGCGCCCCTGGGTGCCCCGGCGGCGCGGCCGCCTCCGGCCGGCGGCCGATCGGCCCGGCGGGCGGCCTCGTCGAGAACGGCGACCGGTGCGAGGGAGAAGGGATAGGTCCGTACCAAAGCGAGCAGTTGGCGCTCGCCGGCCCACCGGCAGCGCGGCCGGTACGGAATCCCGTTGCCGCCCGGGGCTGCGCACGGCAAGGAGCTCGCCCGGCACCGGTGCCGGATCCGGCCCGGTGGTCAACGACTCGACGCTCGGGCGCCGGCCGTGGACGTGGCCAGTGACGCGCGGCGGTCGTGCGGGCGCCGTTCGACATCGCCTGGTGATGATGCGGGCCGGTGCGGCATGCTGAAGGGGCTACCCCGGCCGACCGGTCCGCAGGAAGGTGGCGAGCAGTTCGTGCAGCACCGCGCCGCCCTCTTCGGCGAGGACCTCGTGTCCGGCGCCCGCTGCCTCGACGTAGCGGAAGTCGGCCCCCTCCGTGCGTCCGATCCGCAGCAACTCGTGCCGCAGCGAACGCGATTGGCTTACCGGGACGACCTCGTCACGGTCGCCGTGCACGACCAGCAGCGGCGCCCCGATCCGGTGCGCGAGCTGGAGCACGTCGCGCGGCCCCCGGGCGTCCGTGATCGGCTCGCCGCCGCCGAGCCGGTCCGTCAGCGCCCTTACGGGGGAGGAGGCTTCGGCCAGTAGTCGGGCGCCCGACAGGAACGGTGCGACGACCGCGCAGCGTGCCACGTGCCCGGCGGGCGCGTGCGCCGTCGCCAGCAGGGCGAGGAACGCGCCGTAGCTGACCCCGAACAGGGCCGGCGGCTCCAGGCCGAGCGCGGCGCGCTGGCCGGCGACGGTCTCCAGCAGGTGCAGCACGTCGTCGAGGTCCGGCCCGCCCCAGGCGCCCCGGATGGCCATCGCGTGCGCCAATCCGTAGCCCGTGGAGCCCCGTTGGTTCGGCGCGAGCACGGCCAGGCCCTCGGCCGCCATCCGTTGCAGGGCCGGGTCGAACTCCAGCCGCCAGGCGTCCGCCGGACCGCCGTGCAGTGCCAGCGCCAGATGCGGGCTGCTCAGCCAGGCGTCCCCGCCGTACACCACCGCCTCCAGCGGGCCTGCCGGGCCCGCGAGTTCGAGGCTCTGTGCGGGATGCCAGCGGCCGCCGTCGCCGGGTTCGGCGGAGCCGTCCAGGCGCCAACCGGGCGGCGCTGTGCTGGAGTTCGCGCGGCCGATGGCGCCCGGGCGCCAGGGCAGGACGGTGTCCCGCCACGGTCCCGGCAGGCCGGAGCCGAGCGGCGCGAGTTGCAGCGGCAGCGGCACCGGTGTCGGGGCGGACACGGTGGCCGCCGGGTCGTGCGCCAGCAGCGCGTCCACGTCCAGGGCGGCGAGCGCGGTCGGGTGGTCGGGCGCCGAGTACGGCACCCGCAGGCCGCCCGCCGACCAGTGCCCCACCGCGCCGATCCGCCCGGGCGGGACCGGCAACGGGTCCAGCCGTCCGGCGCTCGGCCGCCACAGCGCGAGCGAGCAGCCCGCCCCGTGGTCGACCTGGACGGCCACCTGGGCCCCGTCCGCACCTGGGCGCAGCGCCACCGGCCGCAGGAACATGCCCGCGACGTGCAGGGCCTCCGGGAACCGCAGCGGCTCGCCGCCGCCCAGCACGCCCCAGCCGATCCGGTCGGTGCCGGGCGCGTCGCTGCGTACCATCGCGAACCGGCTGTCCGGGTCGAACAGCACCAGCCGGTCGTTGCTGCGCTCGCCGATCTCCAGCAGCGGGGTGACGCCGCCGGTGCGCAGGTCGAGCGCCACGGTGCGGACCAGGCCGTCGCTCACCCGGTCGAGCGCCAGCAGTGCGCCGGCGTGGTCCAGCCAGACGCCCCCGCCGTGCAGGCCGGGGATCTCGGCGACCTGCTGCGGTGCGGAACCGTCGGTCCGCACCAGCCAGACGGTGGTGGCCGGCCGGGTGTCGCTGCCCACGGCCAGGGCGACCGGCGTCCGGGGATCGGACGGCGCGCCCGCCGGGAGCGGCAGGAGGCGCAGGCCGGGCATGCGCAGGGTGCCCAACGGCCGCTCGGCCGCGACGGGTTGACCGTCCGGGACGGTGGCGTTGTGGAGCGTGACCAGGTCGTGGCGCTCGCCGTCGTGCCGGCAGACCAGCACCGAACCGTCCGGTAGGGCGACCAGTTGGGAGCGGGGGCTCTCGAAGCGGTTGCCCGGCAGGTGCAGCCCGGTCGGTGTGGCGGGGCCGTCCGCCGGTAGGCGCCAACTCTCCACGTACCAGCCGCCGTCGGCGGCGGAGGCGAGGCAGGCCGCGTGGCCGCCGTCGGCGGCGAAGGTGAAGCCGAGCCGGCGCAGCGCCTGGGTGGTGGCGCGGGTGGCCACGTTCATGCCGCCACCGCCCCGGTCGGGTTCGGGGCCGCCGGGTCCACCCAGAGCCGTGGGCCGCCGTGTCGCAGCCGCAGGAGGAAGGCCAGCGCACCCGCCGTCCCGGTGCCGTATGCGGCGGCGGTGCCGGTGCCGGTCTCGTCCGGCAGGACCAGCAGGCCGTCACGCAGGGCCGATCGGGCGGCGATGAGGGAGCCGAACTCCTGGGCTGCGGAGTGGAATTCTGGGTCGCCGGTGGCGTGGGCGAGGTCGAGGAGGAACTCGCCGCCGCCGGCCAGGCCGTGGCAGGCGGTGATGTCGCTGTGCCAGCGGTCGGCGATCACCGCCCGCCCGGCGGCCACGGCCAACCGGTGCGCCTCGGCGTCACCGGTGGCGCGCCAGAGCCGGACGAGGAAGGTGCCGACGCCGGAGGAGCCGCTGCACCCGTGCGCCAGGCGGACGTGTCCGGGGTCGTCGGCGCTCTGCGGCCACCAGGCGGTTGGGCCCCGGTCGGCGGCCGGGGAGCCGGGGCGGGCGGTGGTGGCGAGCGTGCGGCCCGCCGCGCGGGCTCCGTCGAACAGGGCGCTGGTGAGTCGGGCGCCGTTGAGTAGGGCGCCGCCGGGGGAGGCCTCGCCGGTGAACGTGCCAGAGGTCTCGTCGATGGCCTCGGCGGCGGCCAGCAGGAAGGTGCCGATCCCTGCCACGCCGTGTGCGAAGCCGAGGCGGGTGGTTCCGGCGAGCGCCGAGTTGAAGTCCTGCGGCACCGGCCACACCGTGCCGTACGGCGCCTCGCGTGCGGCGGCGAGCAGGCCCTGGCCGCAGCGCAGCGCCCGGCTGAGGTACCAGGGTGGTCCCGCCACCGATTCATTCAAGTCATGAGCCGCGAAACGGAGTTGGAGGAAGCCGGAACCGGCCGCGCCGTGGCGGACGTCCGGGTTGGGCCACTCCACGGCGATCCGGTCGGCCAGCTCGGCCGCTCGCCCGGCCAGGGCGTGGTCGCCCAGCGCGCCGGCGGCGTCCAGCAGGGCCCAGGCGGCGCCCGACCGGCCGCAGTGCAGACCGGGCAGGACCGCCGGCTCGGCGGCGCACCGGCGCTCGATCCAGTTGGCGGCGATCCGGGTGGTCGTTCGGGCGCTCTCCCGGACGACCCCGGGCAGGCCGGTGGTCGCCGCCGCCCGGGCGAGGACGGCCAGCACTCCGGCGGCGCCGTGCTGCACGTTGCACGGGTCGGAGCGTTCGCCGGCCGGCACCACGGGCCAGAGCCGGTCCCACCGGGACGGCGTGGCGGTGGCGGCGAGATGCCGCAGCCCGTCGTGCAGCACCTGGTCGAGGACGGCCGCCCCGCCGTCGCCGCTCGCGCCACGGCCGGCGGGTTGGGGGCGTGCGGGGGACGGGGCGTCGGGGCCGGCGGTTGCCGGGGGCGGGGGCGGCGGGATCTCGTGGGCGCCGGGGCCATGGGCGTGCTCCCTGGTGGCGCGAGAAATGGACGGGCCGTCGGGGTGGCCGGTGTTCGGCGGCGACGGCCTGCGGGGGGCGTCGGGGCCGCCGGGGCAGGGGGCCTCGTGTGCGCTGGGCGGAGCGGCGTGGCCGTTTCCGGCACCATCCGGTTCCGGGGCTTCCGTCTCCCAGAACGAGGACGGGGTTACGCGCGCGCCGCCCCCGGGCGCGGGTCGCCACGGGTCGGCCGGGTGGTGCGCCTCGCCGCTGTCGTCGGGCGCCCCCTCGGTGACCGTGATGCCGTCGGAGGCGTCCGGCGGCTCCGGCCAGGGGCTTGGGGCGGCCGTCAGGGACTCCCGGACCCGCGTCGTGGTCCAGCGGTGGTGCGGGTGCTCGGCGCGGAGGCCGAGGACGGCCGGGGCGAGCCGGCGGGCGGTGGTGCCGCAGCGGGCGGCGAGGGCGAGCCAGCGGCCCAGCCGGTCGGCGACCGGGCGGGCGTGCGGGAGGTCCTCGGGCAGCAGCGGGTCGTGACCGGTGGCGAGGAGGAAGAGGAGTCCGCCGAGCGCGTACAGGTCGGCTTCCGGTTCGGCCGTGCGGGCGCCGTCGCCGCGGCGGCCCGCCGCGAGGCCCGCGAAGGGCCCGCCGCTCCGTGTGCCCGGCGCGGTGGCGCCGTCCCCGGTGACCAGGGCGAGCCGCCCCGGCCCTTGCTCGGGGGCCCGGTAGCCGGGAGCGCCGGCCGAGCCGGCGCGGCTGCCGGCTTCGGTGGCCGACTCCAGGTCGACCAGCCGCAGCGAGCCGTCCGGCCGGACGAGGACGTTGCCGGGGCAGAGGCCGCGTAGCACGAGGCCCTGTTCGTGGACGCGTTCGACGAGGTCGAGCAGGGCGTGCGCCATCGGTCCGGCCTCGGCCCAGTCGACGTCCGGGCTGCCGTAGCGGCGCAGCCGGGCCGTGACCCAGCCGCCCAGCGGCTGTCCGGCGATTCGTTCCTGCACGAGGAAGAGCGAGTCGTCCTGCTCGACGAGTTCCACCGGGCGCGGCGCCAGTCGCAGGCCCTCCAGCCTGGCGAGCAGGGCGGCCTCGTGCCGCAGCGCGGCGCGCGCGTCCGTGCCGGCGCGGTCCACCTCGATGTGCGCGCGGGCCTGTTTGACCACGACCTCGGCGCCGCCGTCGGTGTCCCGGCCGAGGAAGACGCCGCCCTCGGCGCCCTGCCGGATCGCCCCGGTGACCACGTACCGCCCGCCGAGCAGGACACCGCCGCTGCCGCGCCGCCGTGGCGTCGGCCGCCCCGCTCCCGGCCGGTACCCCGGCCCCTCGCCGTCCGCCCCACGCCTGCCGCCGTCCGCCCCGGCCATGCCGCCGCCGGCCCCACTCCTGCCGCCGC
>NZ_BAAAKJ010000196.1:3192-29828 GCF_039527695.1 Kitasatospora putterlickiae | reverse complement strand
GGCCCCGGCCCCGACGACGGCGGCCAGCGGGTCTCGCGCCCACGGCGGGCACCGGTACGACGCCCCGCGCACGTCCTCGACCCGTTCGCTGCCCGGCCCGCGCAGCATCGACCGGTACCCGCCGTCGTTGCCCAGCTCGGCGCGGGCCGCGATGGCCCCGTACCGGTAGTGGACCAGGCTGCCCGGCCGGTACGGGCGGTCGGAGAGCACCACGGGACCGGGCAGTCCGTCGGTGGCCCGGTGCAGCGCGGCGGCCAGCCGCCGGAACCGGTGCTCGCCGGCCGGGTAGACGGTGATGAACCTGCCGGCCGAACCCCGTTCGCCGTCGCGCGAGTTGAGTCGGTGCAGCTGTTCCGGCCCGGCCGCGAACCTGAACGCGCACGGGTCCTCCGCGAGCACCTCGGTGACGGCCGCGAGCACCGCGCCGCCGACCGCCGAGGCGGCGCTGACGTCGAGCATCCAGCCCTCGTCGGGGAGCTCGCCCGCGGACGGCCTGGCCGTGCACCAGAAGCCTTCGACGGTGACCCGCCAGCCGACCTGCCCGTCGGCCCGCGCGTCCCCCTCGCCTCCCCGGCCTCCGGCGGCGGCCAGTGCCGTCCGCGTCATCTCGGGCCACTGGCCGGCCGCATCCGGCCCGTGGCCCGCCGAGTCCGTCCCTCCGGCCGTACGCAGCGATGTGCCCGCTCCCATTCGCCACCACATCCCTTCGTCTGGGGCCGGCGCGCCCGCCGGTGCCCACTGCTCCGGCACCGGGGCGCGCGGCCACGGCCTGAAATCGGTTCCTCGGAGACGCGTCGGGAGTGTGCCGTCCAGGCCGGGTCCGCCGCGGGCCCGGTCCGTCCCGCCCCCCCCCGCCGGACGACCCGCCGGGGCCGGTCGGGCAACTGCTGGGGCAACTCCCGTTCGCAGAAGTGAAGTTAAGTTCGGTAGCGAGGGATGCTCAATCCGAAGCCGGTCACTTCACTCGTAAGGGTGATCCGGGCGCCGTTTCGAATTCGTGCGAACGGCCCGGTGTGCGCGGCGCACGCCCCTTACCCCGGTGCGGACCGGCCTCGCGCGCCGGTCGAACGCGGCCGCGCCGCCCGCCCGCGCACGCCGCCGCCGCGGGTTGACGCGCGGCCGCACGCGACGACCCCTCCGCCCGAACACCCCCGAGCCGCCTCCGCCGGAGAACCGGCGGACCGCCCCCGCCCGCGCGCACGGTAGTCTCGACAGGTGCCGAAACTGTCCGACGTCATCACCGCCCTCGAAGAGCTGTACCCGCCGCGGTGGGCGGAGTCCTGGGACGCCGTCGGCCTGGTCTGCGGAGACCCCCAGGCCGAGGTCCGCCGCGTGCTGTTCGCCGTCGACCCCGTGCAGGCGGTCGTCGACGAGGCCGTCGAGTGGGGGGCCGACCTGGTGGTCACCCACCACCCGCTGTACCTGCGCGGCACCACCACCGTCGCCGCGACCACCTTCAAGGGCCGCGTCGTGCACACCCTGATCCGCAACGGGATCGCCCTGCACGTGGCGCACACCAACGCCGACCACGCCGACCCGGGCGTCTCGGACGCGCTCGCCGAGGCCGTCGGCGTGACCGTCACCGGACCGCTCGTCCCGGACCCGACCGACCCGCTGGGCCGGCGCGGCACCGGGCGGGTCGGCCTGCTGGAGCCTCCGCTGACCCTCGCCGTGTTCGCCGCGAACGTCGCCAAGGGGCTGCCGGCCACCGCCGCCGGCGTGCGGGTCTCCGGTGACCCGAACCGCCTGGTCAGCCGGGTCGCGGTGTGCGGCGGCTCCGGCGACAGCCTGTTCGCCGAGGTGCGCGCGGCGGGCGTGGACGCCTACCTGACCGCCGACCTGCGCCACCACCCGGCCTCCGAGGCCGCCGAGGCGGCGCCGGTCGCCCTGGTCGACGCCGCGCACTGGGCCACCGAGTGGCCCTGGCTGCCGCTGGCCGAGCGGGCGCTGCACGGCGCCGCCGAGAAGCACGGCTGGACCGTGGAGACCCGGGTCTCCCGCACGGTCACCGACCCGTGGACCGCGCACGCCCCCATGTCCTTCCCCGCCTGACCCGATTCACAGGAGCTCTCCGCTTGAACGCCGCGCCCGCCGACCAGATCCGCCTGCTCGACCTCCAGGCCATCGACTCCAAGCTCGACCAGCTGGCCCACCGGCGGCGCAGCCTGCCCGAGCACGCCGAGATCGACAAGGTCACCGCCGACCACACCGCCCTCAAGGACCTGGTGGTCGCCGCCCAGGCCCAGCACGGCGACACCACCCGCGAGCTCACCAAGGCCGAGCAGGACGTGGAGCAGGTCCGCACCCGGGCCGCCCGCAACCAGCAGCGCCTGGACTCCGGCGCGATCACCTCGCCCAAGGACCTCGAAAACCTCCAGCACGAGATCGGCTCGCTGGCCAAGCGCCAGGGCGACCTGGAGGACGTCGTGCTGGAGATCATGGAGCGGCTGGAGTCCGCCCAGACCCGGGTCACCGAGCTGGGCGCCCGCCTGGAGCACTCCACCGTCGTGCTGAACGAGGCCGAGGGCCGCCGGGACGCCGCGTACGCCGAGATCGACGCCGAGGCGGAGAAGGTCAAGCGCGACCGCGAGGCCGTCGCCGCCGTCATCCCGGCCGACCTCATGAAGCTCTACGGCAAGCTGCGCGAGACGCAGGGCGGCGTCGGTGCGGCCCGGCTCTACCAGCGCCGCTGCGAGGGCTGCCGCACCGAGTTCTCGATCACCGAGCTCAACTCCATCAAGGCCGAGCCGGCCGACAAGGTGGTCCGCTGCGAGAACTGCTCGCGGATCCTGGTCCGCACCGCCGACTCCGGCGTCTGATCCGGTGGCGGCGCGCAGGTTCGTCGTCGAGGCGGACGGCGGCTCCCGGGGCAACCCGGGGCCGGCCGGCTACGGCGCGGTGGTCCGCGACGGCGACACCGGTCGGATCATCGCCGAGGCCGCCGGGTTCATCGGCCACGCGACCAACAACGTGGCCGAGTACAAGGGGCTGATCGCCGGCCTGCGCGCGGCCCGGGAGATCGACCCGGGTGCCTCGGTGGACGTCCGGATGGACTCCAAGCTGGTCGTCGAGCAGATGTCCGGCCGGTGGAAGATCAAGCATCCGGACATGCAGCCGCTCGCCGCCGAGGCCCGCGAGGTCTTCCCGCGCGGGGTGGTCCAGTACACCTGGATCCCGCGCGAGAAGAACAAGGAGGCCGACCGGCTCGCCAACGAGGCGATGGACGCGGGCAAGGCCGGCCGCCAGTGGGAGCCCCGCCCCGTCGTCGCCGCCGTCGTCACCGCCGCCACCGCCCCCGAGCCGGCGATCGCCGAGAAGCCGCTGGAGACCGCCGCGCCCAAGGCGGGCTGGGCGGCCCCGGCGGACCTCGGCACCCCGACCACCCTCGTCCTGCTCCGGCACGGCGAGACCCACCTCACCCCGGAGAAGCGGTTCTCCGGCAGCGGCGGCACCGATCCGGAGCTCTCCGAGAAGGGCCTCTGGCAGGCCGAGCGGGCCGCCGAGTCGCTCGCCGCGCGCGGCTCGATCCAGGCCGTGGTCGCCTCGCCGATGCGGCGCACCCGGCAGACCGCCGAGGCCGTCGCCGCCCGGCTGGGCCTGGAGGTCCGCTACGAGGAGGGGCTGCGCGAGGTCGACTTCGGCGCCTGGGAGGGGCTGACCTTCGCCGAGGCGCGGGAGCGGTACCCGGACGACCTCACCGCGTGGCTCGGCTCCACCAAGGTCCGGCCGAGCGGCGGCGGCGAGAGCTTCGCCACGCTCACCCACCGGGTCGGGGTGGCCCGGGACAAGATCCTCGCCCGCTACCCGGGCAAGACCGTGCTGGTGGTCTCGCACGTCAGCCCGATCAAGACGCTGGTCCGGCTGGCGCTCGGCGCGCCGCCGGACGCGCTGTACCGGATGGAGCTGTCGGCCGCCTCGTTCTGCGCCGTCCAGTACTACGCGGACGGCAACGCCTCGCTGCGGCTGCTCAACGACGCCGCGCACCTGCGCTGACGGCCGCCGGGGCCGGTCGGTTCGTCCGACCGGTCCCGGTCCCCGTGGTTCCTCCGCGCCCAGCGGGCCCCCTCGGGCTTCAGCGGGCCTCAGCGGGCCTCATCGGGCTGGACGGCGCACCTCAGTGCACCTCGCTGACCACCACGTCCAGCTGCCACGGCTTGCGCGCGGTGCCCTCGGCCGCAACCTCGACCCGGTGGCCGAGACCGAGCAGCGCGTCCAGCAGTTCGCCCGGCGTCTTCGGCTCTGCGCCCGCCACCAGCAGGTCGCGGACCAGCCGCCCCTTGGTGGCCTTGTTGAAGTGGCTGACGACGGTCCGCCGACCGTCCCGCTCCTGGAGCACCCGCACGGTCGCCGTCCGGGACACCACCTCGCCGGCCGGCTTCCAGGCCGCCGCGTAGGCGGAGGAGCGCAGGTCCAGCACCAGGCCGTCGGCGGCCTGCGGCAGCACGTCCGCCATCGCGCGCCGCCAGTACGCGCCGAGCGCCCCCGGGCCGGGAAGTTTCACGCCCATCGAGCAGCGGTACGGCGGGATCCGGTCACCGATCCGCACCGCGCCCCAGAGGCCGGAGAAGACCAGCAGGCTCCGCTCGGCCCGGCCGTACGCGGCCTCGTCCAGCGTCGCCAGCCCGAGGTTGTCGAACAGCACCCCGGTGTACACCCGCCCGGCCGGGAACGCCCCCGCCGTCGGCAGCCCCGCGTTGCGCGCCACCTCGCCGCGCAGCCCCGGGCTCAGCCCGAGCACCCCGGCGGCGGCGTCCTCGTCACCCCGGCACAGCGAGACCAGCGCCTCCAGCACCTCCGCCCGCGCCGCCGTCAGCCCGGGCAGCGACAGCCCGTCGAGCGCCACCGGCACACCGTCCCCGGACGCGGCCTTCCCCTCCGAGGGTGGCAACAGCACCAGCACGACGGACTCCTCCACACTCCACGGCGACGAACCACGCCACCCTACGCAACCCGGCCCCGCCCCGGGAAACGGCTGGTCACCGCGGCTCCGGCGCCGAGCGCCAGACAGAGCGGCGCGTAGTACCGGCTGTCCATCCGCCGGAACCGCTCGCTGCGCGCGCCCAGCCCGAGACCGGACATCACCAGCCCGCCCGCCCCGCGGGCCAGCAGCACCGCCGACACCACCCGCACCCCCGCCCGCCGGACGCGCTCCGGCCCCACCGCCGGCGCCACCCCGGCCTCCGCCGCCACCAGGTACGCGGCCGCCCCGAGCGCCCCGGCCACCGCCGCGCACGCCGCCGCCGGAGGAACCCCCTCACCCGTGCCGACCAAGGTGTCCGCGAACTCCTCCGGCGTCCGCAGCGGCCACGGCGTCACCGTCCACACCGCGTGCAGCGCCCCGGCCACCCCGAGCCCTCCGGCCACCGCCACCCCCACACCCCGAGCCACCGCGCCCATCATCCGGTCCTCCGTCCCATCCGACTCCCTGACGCCGCCCACGTTACGACCCCTTACACGCCGGCCCCCGGGCGGAAATCCGGTGGCCCTCACGAGCCCGCAGGCCCTACTGTCCGGTCGGACGGCAGCGACGACCGAGGAGCGTGCCGCGATGACCCCGCACCCCCTGGACCGCGTCCCCGACGACGACGCCGTGGAGGAGTCCTCCGCCGCGCCGCCGGTCACCCGCGCCGAGCGCCGCGCCGCCCTGGTCCGCCGCATCCGCGAGGCCAACGCGGAGACGCTGGAGAGGCTCAAGGACCTGTGACCGAGTACCTCGACCTGGAGGACGTCGGCTACCTCGCCGGCGGCCCGGGGAACATCCGTGACCTCGGCGCCCTGCACTCCGCCCTCGGGCGCCCGCGAGCGAGCCTGTTCGGCGCCGACGCCTACCCCGACCTGTGGACCAAGGCCGCCGCGCTCGGCCAGAGCCTCGCCCGCAACCACCCGCTGGTCGACCGGAACAAGCGCACCGCCTTCGAGGCGATGCCGCTGTTCCTCGACTACAACGGCGAGCCGTACACCGACCCGGAGCCCGACCAGGCCGTCGCCTTCATCCTCCGGCTGGCCACCGGCGGCTACGACGACAGCCTCACCCTCGCCGCCGCGGACCTGCGCACCCTCCTCGGGCGCTGAAACCGGCGGCCACCGAAGCCATCGAAGCCGCTGAAGCCGCTGAAGCCGCCGATCCCGGCTCCCGGGCTCCGGGTTCCCGGCTCCCGGCTCGGCGGGCGGCGGTGCGCCCGGCGGCCTACGCTGCCCCCATGCCCCGTCGAAAGCTGCGCGTCAAGGCCGCCGACTCCGCCCGGATCAACGAGGAACTGGCCGAACTGCGGGCCGGCCTGGAGATCCGCGCCGAGTGGCCCGAGGCCGTACTCGCGGAGGCCGAGGAGGCCGCCGGTTCGCCGCGCGTGCCGGAGTACGACGCCACCGAGCTGCCGCTGTTCACCGTCGACCCGCCCGGCTCGCGTGACCTCGACCAGGCCATGCACCTCGCCCACCGCCCCGGCGGCGGCTACCGCGTCCACTACGCGATCGCCGACGTCGCCGCCTTCGTCCGCCCCGGCGGTGCCGTCGACGAGGAGGCCCGCCGCCGGGTGCAGACCCTGTACTTCCCCGACCGCCGGGTGCCGCTGCACCCCGCCCGGCTCTCCGAGGACGCGGCCAGCCTGCTGCCCGGCGAGGTGCGCCCCGCCCTGCTCTGGCAGATCGACCTGGACGCCGACGGCGCCGTCGTCCTCGCCGACCTGCGCCGCGCCACCGTCCGCTCGCACCGCCGGCTCGACTACGCCGCCGTGCAGCGCGCCGTGGACGCCGGCGGCGCCGACGAGCAGCTCGGTCTGCTCGCCACCGTCGGCCGGCTGCGCGAGGAGCGGGAACGCGCCCGCGGCGGGATCAGCCTGCCGGTGCCCGAGCAGGAGATCGAGGAGACCCCGCGCGGCTACGCGCTCGGCTACCGCGCGCCCACCCCAGCCGACGGCTGGAACGCCCAGATCTCGCTGCTCACCGGCCTGGCCGCCGCCGAGCTGATGCTGGACGCGGGCGTCGGCCTGCTCCGCACCCTGCCCGCCGCCCCGCCCGCCGCGTACGAGCGGCTGCGCCGCACCGCCCGCGCGCTGGACGTCGACTGGCCGGACGGCCTGCCCTACCCGGACCTGGTCCGCTCGCTCGACCCGGAGCGCCCGCTGCACGCCGCCTTCCTCAACGAGTGCACCGGGCTGCTGCGCGGCGCCGGCTACCACGCCTTCGACGAGGGCCGGGGCGTGCCCGCCCCCGCCGACCCGGGGCACGCCGCGCTCGCCGCGCCGTACGCGCACTGCACCGCGCCGCTGCGCCGGCTCGCGGACCGGTACGCGCAGGAGGTCTGCGCGGCGGTCGCGGCGGGGGAGGAGGTGCCGGACTGGGCGCGCGAGGCGCTCACCACCGTGCCCGGGCTGATGGCGGGCGGCGAGCGCCGGTCGGCCGAGGTGGAGCGGGCCTGCGTGGACCTGGTGGAGGCGGAGCTGCTGGCCGGCCGGGTGGGGGAGGAGTTCCGGGCGGTGGTCATCGACGTGGACGAGAAGCGGCCCGGCCGCGGCACCGTCCAGCTCCGCGAACCGGCGGTGCGGGCCCGCTGCGAGCGCCCGGACGGCGCCGCACGCCCGGACGACGCGCTCCCGCTCGGCGCGCGGATCACCACCCGGCTCGCCACCGCCGACCCCACCACCCGGACGGTCCGCTTCGTCACCGTCTGACGCCCGCCCGGGTGGGAGGATCGACCCGTGCCCGAAGCCACCCCCCTGAGTGCGCCCGCCGCCGACCCCGAACGGCGCCGGCGGCAACTCGTCCTGGCGATCTGCTGCCTGAGCCTGTTCATCGTGGGGCTCGACAACACCGTGGTGAACATCGCCCTCCCGCAGATCCAGCGGGACCTGGACGCCCCCGCCTCCGGCCTGCAGTGGATCATCGACGCCTACACCCTGGTGCTGGCCTCGCTGCTGATGCTGTTCGGCTCGCTGGCCGACCGCTTCGGCCGCCGCCGGGTGTTCCAGACCGGCCTGCTGGTCTTCGTGCTCGGCTCGCTGCTCTGCAGCCTGGCGCCCGGCCTCGGGTGGCTGGTGGCGTTCCGGGCGGTGCAGGCGGTCGGCGGCTCGATGCTCAACCCGGTGGCGATGTCGATCATCACCAACACCTTCACCGAGCCGCGCGAACGGGCCAGGGCGATCGGCGTCTGGGGCGGCGTGGTCGGCATCTCGATGGCGCTCGGACCGCTGCTCGGCGGCTTCCTGGTGCACGCCGCCGGCTGGCCCGCGATCTTCCTGATCAACGTCCCGGTCGGCCTGCTGGCCTGCCTGCTGACCGCCCGCTACGTCCCCGAGTCGCGCGCGCCCCGGGCCCGCCGGCTGGACCCGGTGGGGCAACTGCTGATGATGGTGCTGCTCGGCTGCGGGACGGCCGCGATCATCGAGGGCCCGGAGCACGGCTGGACGTCCCCGCTGATCCTCGGCCTGGCCGCGGCGGCGCTCGCCGCCCTGACGGCCTTCCCGCTCTGGGAGCGGCGGGTCGCCGAGCCGCTGGTCGACCCGAGGTTCTTCCGCAGCGCGCCGTTCACCGGCGCCACCGTGACGGCCGTCTGCGCCTTCGCCTCGCTCGGCGGCTTCCTCTTCCTGAACACCATCTACCTGCAGGACGTCCGCGGCTACGGCCCGGTGGAGGCCGGCCTGTGGACGCTGCCGATGGCCGGGATGATGCTGGTCTGCGCGCCGGTCTCGGGCCGGATCGTCGGCGCCAGGGGCCCCCGGCTGCCGCTGGTGCTGGCCGGCCTCGGCCTGGTCGCCAGCGGCCTGCTGCTCACCCGGCTGGCCGCGGACTCCCCGCCGGGCCTGCTGCTGGCGGCGTACGGGCTGTTCGGCTTCGGCTTCGGCTTCGTGAACGCGCCGATCACCAACGCCGCCGTCTCCGGCATGCCGCGCGCCCAGGCGGGCGTGGCGGCGGCCGTCGCCTCCACCAGCCGGCAGGTCGGCCAGTCGCTCGGCGTGGCGGTGATCGGCACCGTGGTCACCTCGTCGGTGGTGGGTACGGTCGCCGCCGGTTTCGCCCCGGCGACCCACGCGGGCTGGTACGTCATCGCGGGCCTGGGCGCCACGATCGGCCTGCTCGGCCTGGTCACCACCTCCGACTGGGGCACCGCCACCGCCACCCGGGTCGCCGCCCGCCTCGGCGGAGACCCGCCCCTGAGCCGCCCCGGCGTTCGGGACGCCCCGCCCGAGCGGCTACCATGACCACTACGGCGGAAGAGCCGGCCGGGCGGTCGCGACGGGTCTGCGGACCCGCCGAGGAACGTCCGGGCTCCACAGAGCAGGGTGGTGGGTAACGCCCACCCGGGGTGACCCGCGGGACAGTGCCACAGAAAACAGACCGCCCGCCGCTTCGGCGACGGGTAAGGGTGAAACGGTGGTGTAAGAGACCACCAGCGACCGGGGTGACCCGGCCGGCTCGGTAAACCCCACCTGGAGCAAGGTCAAGATCGGTGCCTCACGGCGCCGTGCGCGGATGCTTGAGGGCTGCTCGCCCGAGTCCGCGGGTAGACCGCTTGAGGCTGTCGGCAACGGCAGCCCTAGATGGATGGCCGCCTCCCTGGGCCGCGCGAGCAACCCAGGAGACAGGACCCGGCGTACAGGCCGACTCTTCCGCCCCTACCCCTGCCCTTCGGGCAGGTCGGCGGCCTGGCCGCGCTTCGTGGCCAGGGCCTCCTTCACCACCTTCGCCGCGTCCTCCCCGGGGGTGTGCTCCCAGACACGGACGACCGTCCAGCCGGCGGCCTTGAGGGCGCGGTTGGTCTCCAGATCCCGTTCCCTCGTCCGGTTGAGCTTCCGGGCCCAGAACTCGCTGTGGGACGCCGGACTGGTGCCGTGCTCGGGGCAGCTGTGCCAGAAGCAGCCGTCGACGAAGACGGCGATCCGGTCCTTCGGAAACACGAGGTCCGCCGTACGACGCAGGTCCGGGAGCGGGCGGGCGGAGACGCGGTAGCGGAGGCCGGAGGCGTGCAGCAGGGACCTCAGCCGCAGCTCGGGGCCGGTGTCCTTCCCCTTGTTGGACTGCATCGACCGGCGGGTTCCGGCGGACGACGCCCAGGAGGAGTCGGAGACGTCGGGGGCCTCGGTGAGCAGGCCCGCCTCGCGGGCGAGTCGCCAACCCTCGCGGAGGTTGGCGGCGCGGGTACGGCGATCGACCACCCCCAGCGGCACCTGGTGGGTCCGTCCGTCGGAGGACCAGCGCAGGCGGGCCCGGGTGGTTCCCGTGGCGGAGGAGGTGACGAGGACGACGCCGGCGGGCTTGAGCCCACCGGGACCGGTGTCCACGAAGCGCGCGCGGTGGCCCCCCGCCGCGCGATCCTGCTCCCGGGAACGTTCGGCGCGGCTCGGCGTCCCCGCCGCCTTCGCGCCGGCGTCGGGCTTCCCCACACCCATCCTGGTCAAGACCACTCCTCATGCCACGGGCGGCGCCCTCCCGGCCCGGTTGTTATCCGGCCGCCGCTGCGTACAGCCTAGGACGCCGGTCGGACAGCGGGGGACGATCGGGTGCCCACGTGTGGATGCGCCTGGTCACGTGCCGTATCGGCCGTCCCTGTACTGTCTTCGCATTCGATCCATGGCGGTGATTGTCGGAGCGCCGTGCTGCCATGGGCGGGTGTGGGCGAATCGGAGAGACAGGGAGCCGGGCATCCTCATGGACGAGTTCGATCAGCAGTACGAGGCCTTCAAGCAGCTGATCAAGGGGAAGACGCCGGAACAGGCGTTGGGCATGATCCGGCTCTTCGGCATGAGTGAGGAACTGGCCAAGCGGATCGCCGAGCGGCACCAGCAGGAGACGATCAAGGTCCGCGAGATGACCCAGCCCGGCTCCGTCGTCCGCAACAACCGTGAGACGTGGTACGTCGGCCCCCAGGAGGGCGATCGCTGTTGGCCCGCATTTCGGGACCTGCTCTCCGGTGACGGATGGGACGCCGCGGCCCTGCAGAGCCTCGACGACGCGTCCACGAAGGTCGTCTCGATGCTCGACCATCCGCAGGAGCGGGCCTTCTCCACCCGGGGGCTGGTGGTCGGATACGTGCAGTCCGGCAAGACGACGAACTTCACCGCGTTGATCGCCAAGGCCGCGGACGCGGGGTACAAGTTCTTCATCGTGCTGGCGGGCATGCACAACGGCCTGCGCCGGCAGACCCAGCTTCGGCTCCAGGACCAGCTCGTGGACCAGGTGGTCGACCAGTGGCACGCGCTGACCGGGCCGGACGGCGACTTCGAACCGCCGCACGGAAACCCGGCGGCGTTCTTCGCCCAGAGCAACGGGCAGCACGTCCTCTGCGTGGTGAAGAAGAACGTCCCCCGGCTCAGGAAGCTCAAGGGCTGGCTCGAAAAGGCCCCGGACTACCTGCGGACGTGCCCCACCCTCATCATCGACGACGAGGCGGACCAGGCGAGCGTCGCCTCCAAGACGACCAACCCGTTGATCCGGGAGATCATCGACCTCTTCCCCCGCGGTGGATACGTCGGTTACACGGCGACGCCCTTTGCCAACCTCCTCATCGACCCGGCGAGTGGGGACCTCTATCCGAGGGACTTCATCGTCAATCTGCCGAAGCCCGAGGGTCACTTCGGCACCGAGGTGCTGTTCGGTCGCCAGCCGATCGAGGGCGAGGACCCGGAGGACGCCCCGGACGGCTACGACATGATCCGCTCCGTCCCGCACGAGGAGGTCCCGCTGGTCCGGCCGGGGCGGGACGAACTGGACGACTTCGTTCCCGAGATCACCGGGGCACTGCGCGACTCCGTTCTCTACTTCTGGCTGACCACCGCGGCCCGACGGCATCGCGGCACCGGAAACCCGCACTCCACGATGCTCGTCCACACCAGCGTCAGCACCCTGGTGCACGAGAGCTTCAAGGAGCCGTTGGAGGACTTCCGCGCCGAGGTGGCGGCGGCCCTCAAGGCGGGCGACGAGGCCGTGCTCGCCGAACTTCGCGGGCTTTGGGCGGAGGAGACGGGCCGGGTCCCCGCCAACGAGTTCCGGGAGACGGCGACCGGATTCGACGAACTCCTGACGCATCTGGGCACGGTCGTCTCGGAGTGCCGGGTGATCCTCGACAACTCCGTCAGCGTCGAGCGCCTCGACTACGAGAACGGACCGGTCACGGCGATCGCCGTCGGCGGGAACACCCTCTCGCGTGGTCTGACCCTGGAAGGACTCGTCGTCAGCTACTTCGTCCGGGGCGCGTCCACCTATGACACCTTGCTCCAGATGGGACGCTGGTTCGGCTTCAGGAAGGGGTACGCGGACCTGCCCCGGGTCTGGATGACCGACGACCTCCGCGACTGGTTCCGTCACATCGCCACCGTCGAGGCGGAGATGCGGCGCGACATCGACCGCTACCTGGTGGAGGACAAGACGCCCCAGACGTTCGCCGTCCGCCTCCGCAGCCACCCGGCGCTGCGCATCACCGCCGCGCCGAAGATGCGCGACGCGATCAAGGCCAGTTCCTCGTACGGGGGCCAGCGCGTCCAGACCCGGTACTTCCGCACCCACGACGCGGCCTGGCTCCGCGCCAACCAGGAGGCTGCCCGCGGACTTCTCGACGACGGGATCCGGCTCGACGGCGCGCGCCACGAGGACCTCTCCCTTCAGGGGAGGGCCGGCAGGCACCTGCTGCGCGGGGTGTCGCACGACTCCATCCTGACCTTCCTGAGCCGGTACCGGTTCCACGAGAAGTCGATGGACTGCGACACCAGGCTCCTCGGCGACTACATCGAGAAGCGGACCCGGAGTGCGAACGGCGGCTCGCTTCGACGTTGGAACGTCGCGGTCGTGGGCCGGGCCGCAGGCGGCTCCGCGGAGCGGCGCTACGAGTTCGTGCCCGGCATCGCGGTCGACCGGATCGATCGAGCGCGGCAGATCACGGAGGATCCGTCGATCGCCGACATCAAGACCCTGATGAACCCGATCGACGCCGGTATCGATCTGGACCTGACCGCCTGGTCCGGACAGCCGATCACCGAGGACATGCTCAAGCAGGCGCGGCTGGCGCAGAGCCCGGACACCGGCCTGCTCGTCCTGTACCCGATCGACCGCACGTCGCCCACCACCCGGCCGAAGCGCGTGCCCCTGGACGCCGTCGACCACGTCATCGGTGTCGCCATGGTCTTCCCGGTGCCGCGGGGCGAGGACAGCCGGGTGGACTGGTACAGCGCCGACCTGTCCGGAGTGCTGCCCGACGACGACCTGGACGATCTTCCCGAGGAGGACGTGACGGCGGCCCTCTACGAGGGACAGCTGTGATGTCCGCCGGAGGGCTTCAGGCGATCCTGGAGGAGCACTGGGTGGCCCTCGATGCCGGCCGGCCCTCCGGGGGCGATTCGGTTCGCGCCTCCGAACTCCCGGTCGACACCGACTTCGGGCGTCTGCTGGCGGCCGTGGACGGTCACGGTCTGCGGCATCTGCTGATCCCGCTGCAGCGCCGGCAGACGGTGTCCCACACCGTGGTCGGCGCCGCACTGCGCGTCTACGAGCGTTCGCTGCAGGACGGTGACGTCTACGGACGCTTCGCCGACATAACCTGCTCGGTCCGTGACCTGGACGACGTCTTCACCGGGCTCTGCGGCGACGTGCTGATGGCCCTGGAGGCGGACGGGGAGCGCCCGTTCCGTACGGCGTTGGCCGTTCTCGGGCGCTGGCGACGGCTCTTCGCCCACGTCGCTCGTGCGATCACCGATGAACAGCTCGTCGGTCTTCACGGGGAACTGACGCTGCTGGAAAGACTGTTGGTGATAGACCCGGGTGCGATCCGGTTCTGGAGCGGCCCCGACGGGTACCGTCACGACTTCACCGACGGTCGCCACGCGGTGGAGGTGAAGAGCACGGCGTCGATCGCCGAGCGCAGGCTGATCCAGGTGCACGGTCTCGACCAGCTGGAGGAGCCCGAGGGCGGTGCGCTTCTCCTGGGCTGGCACCGCTTCGAGGAGCACGCGGACGGCGTCACACTGCGCGAACTCGTTCGCCGGGTCCGAGACCTCTGCGACGACGAGACGGCCCTGCTCTCCAGGCTGCTCGGAGCCGGCTACCGGCACGGCGGGGACGACCAGCAGGCGGATCGGCGGCTCCGGCTCGTCGACTCGCGCTGGTACCCCGTCGACGGGGACTTCCCGAGGCTGATCCCGGCGTCGATCGTCGGTCAGGCGCCCGAGGGGGTTTCCGACATCTCCTACACGGTCGACCTCGTCGGTGTCCGGCGGGAGCCGCTCTCCCCGGAGCAGGTGGACGGCTTTCTGGCCCGGATCGGGAGGGACGCATGACGGCGGGGCCTCGCTGGCTGTCCGAGCAGCAGGGGCCGGGAGGGGGAAACGGTGGCCCGCTGCTGCTGCGCCGCCTCGACGCGACCGGTCTCGACCCCCTGACCCTGCTCGTCCGGGAGTCGGCCCAGAACAGTTGGGACGCCCGGGTGGGCGACGGCACGGTGGACTACCGGGTGGAGCTGCGCACGGTGCGGCCGTCCGAGGCGCCCGCCTGGCGCGCCCTTCTCGAGCACGAGGCGCCCACGCCCGCCCATCTCCCCTTGCGCGGATCGCTGCACCGGGGAACGCCCAGGATGCTCATGGTCACGGACCTGGGCACGAAGGGGCTGGGTGGCCCCACCCGCGCCGACGAGGTCTCCGACGGCGCCTCGGACTTCGTGGCGTTCGTCCGGAACATCGGCGACTCGCAGGACAAGGAGAGCCGGGGCGGCACGTACGGCGTCGGTCGGGTCGTGTTCCATCTCGCCTCCGCCGCGCACACCGTCCTGGTCTACACGAGGTGCCGCGTCGGCGATCGTCTCGAATCCCGACTGATCGGCTGGGCGCTGCACGCGAAGTACACGACCGCGACGGTGCAGGGGCCCCGCTCCTTCACGGGGCGCCACTACTGGGGCGATGTCCGGGACACCGGTGACGGCGACGCCCAGCGCTACGTCGAACCGCTGGTGGGCGAGGAGGCCGACGCCGTGGCCGGACGGCTCGGCCTGCGCGCCTTCCCGGAGGAGGCGACGGGTACCACCATCGCCGTCATCGATCCCGCCTTCGACCACCGGACGCCGGAAGAGGCGATGGCGTGGATCGCCGATGCCGTGGTGTGGCACCTGTGGCCCAAGCTGATTCCCGGCCCGAACGGCGAGCCGCCCGCCCTGCGCGTGACCGTCGTCAATGACGGGGAGGCCGTGCCGGTGGCGGATCCGACCCGTGTTCCCCACCTGGCCCCGTTCGTGCACGCCTTCCGCGCGATGGACCGGGTCGTCGAGCACAAGACCCTGCGCCGGGTGGTCGGCACCTTTGGGCTGAAGCCTATGATCGCGCCCTTTGGACGACCGTCCGAGGTGGCGCGGGAGGCCGGCGTCGAGCGCGTGCACCACACCTGCCTCATGCGGCCGGTGGACCTCGTCGTGAAGTACCTCGAAGGACCGGCCCCGTCGGAGGAGGCGATGGGCTACGCCGCCGTCTTCCGGGCCGACGCCGGGATGGACAGGGCCTTCGCCGAGAGTGAGCCGGCGACCCACGACGACTGGCTGGTGGAGAAGCTCTCCGGGACGGACCAACGCCTGGCCTCCCACGCCATGCGGGAGATCAAGCGGAGGATGCACGAGGCCTCCAGCCCGGTGGCCCAGGGCCGCGAGGTCGGTGACGGCGTCTCGCTCGCGGGGATGAGCCGGCTGATGTCGGGTCTGATGGCAGGGGCGCCGGGCCAGGGGGGTGCGGCCGTCTTCGCGCAGGCGCGTCCGGTGCCCGGCTCCGACCCCCGCCCCGGCGGCCCTCACCTCGGCGGCGGGCCGAGCGGAGCGACGCACGCCGGAGGGCGGGGCGCGACGGCGGCGCGTGGTTCCGCCGCAGCCCGGGTGCGGTACCTGGACGATCCGTACCTCGACACCGTCGAGGGCCGGCCGGTGCTGATCCAACGGTTCCAACTGCTCGATCCCGGCCCCCACCGGGTCCGGGCCGGGCTCGCCGTGACCATCGGGGGCGGCGGCCGGGAGGACGTCCCGCCACAGGGGGCCGCGGTGCCCGAAGTCATCGGATGGCGCCCGGACGGCGGGGCCGTCTCGGCCTCGTCGACCCTGCGGGCGGAAGGCGGCGACGGCACGGTCTGGTCCCTGGTGGTCGCCCCGGCACCCGACACCGTCACGGAGATAGCGGTGGCGGCCGAGCACGAGGACGGAGCGGCATGAGTCGTCAGGCCTTCCCCTACCGACGGCCGCATGGCGACGCCGTCTCGGCGGACGGGTGGCTGGTCCGTCTGGACGGGGAGGGCCGGGGTCCGCTTCCCGGCTTCATCCCCGACTGGGACTACCAGTACGACCTTCGCCTGGAACGGGTGGTGCGGATCGACGTCGACGCGGTCCGCGCGTCGACGGGACTCCCGGCCACAGCGCCCCTCGCGCTCGCGGTGATCTGGCACTCGTCGGGTTCGGGTCTGCGGGTGCGGGCCCAGCACACCGTTCTGCCCTTCGGCGGAGTCGTGGACGTTCCGATCGCCTGCACCGTGAAGGGGCGGGAGAGCGGCGGCACGCTGACCTTGGACACCCAGCTCGTGCTGGCGGCACGGGTCGACGACGCGGGCCCGCTGACCGCCCGTCGGGCCGGGTCCGTGCTGTGGCGCGACGAGGCGCAGGTGAGGCTTCAGGGGGACGACTCCCAGTTCCCCATCTCCGTCGTCGACTTCAAGGAGGCCGGATATCCGGAGGACGCCCCGTGGCTGCTCGCGGTGGAACCGGATCCGGAGGCCGCCGTGATGGGCGCGATGGTCCTTCTGGTGAACAGCGGTACGCCGCAGGTGCTCGACGCCATGCAGCGGGCGGGCCATCCCGGAACCGCGGATCGCCTGATCCACTCCGCGGTACAGACGGACGTCGTCCGGCTGCTCGTCGAGCACGCCGTGCGGATGCCCGACCTGCAGGACGACTCCCGGTACGAGCAGGACACCCTGGGCCACCTCCTGATGGGTATCGTTCACACGCGCCTTCCCGGGACGACCCTCCACGCGCTGCGCCGGCTGTACGAGAACGACCCCGCACTGTTCTCGGCCCGAATCCACAGTGCCGCCCGGCTGTTCGAAAAGGAATCCTGATGGTCTTTCTCATGCCGCAGCTTCTGCCTGCGGCGATCGACCGGCTCTGCGAGGAGCACCGCGGGCGGACGATCGAGGAGCTCCGGACCCGTGCGGCCACCTCCCATCCGGCGATGTACTACGCCGCGACCGGCGGGCGTCGGCTGCCCGGGAGCGAGGTCGCGTCGCTGCGGCGGGCCGTTGTGGCCGCTGCCATGGAGAACGGCTTTCCCCTGCAGTCGGACAAGCCGCCGGCCAGGAAGCAGGCCGCCCGGTTCGACGTCGACGTGGCGCGGATCCTGTACCGGAACACCGGCATCATTCCGGCGGAGGCGCTGTCGCCCAGGCTCTGGGCGTTCCTTTCCCTGGTGGTCATGCCCGATGTGACCGCGTGGCGCTTCCCCGGTTTCAACCCGCGGCGCGTCACCGGCCACGACATCACTCGACACGTGTTCGGTCGCCTCTGGTGGCGCGCCCATCTGGTGGGCGGTCAGAGGCTGGACCCCGACGACCTGTACGACGCGCTGTCCGTGCTCGGCGAGGAGGCCTTCGACCAGGTCTTCGCCCGACGGACGTCCATCGGTGCCAGTGCACATCTGGTGTGCGGCATCCTCCGGGCGTGGCAGAGGTTCGACATCCCGGACGACGAGGACGCCACCGAGCGCGCGGTCTTCCGGGACTTCCTGAAGAGGATTCTCCGGCTCCGTGCCTTCGTCTCCCTTGACGCGCTCGGTGAACGGGAGTTGGACGAGGAACTGGGACTGCTGATCCACGAGTCGCTGAACGCGGCGACGGGGGTGTCGCCGGGCCACGCGGCCGGGGCGCCCGTCGTGCCTCCCGCCCGGGCGCCGTTGTCGATCGAGACCGGGACGTCGGCCGGGCCGGAGGGATTCGTCGCCGGGACGGTGACCGCCGCGCCGGTCGGGGACGGGGGCACCGCGCGCCCGTTCACCGCCGTGGACCTGTGCGCCGGAGTGGGCGGCATGGCGCTCGGGTTGGAGCGGGCGGGCTTCGAGATAGCCGCCGCGGTGGAGATCGACGCGGACAGCTGCGACACGCTTCGAACCAACCGCCCGGGCTGGCCCGTGGTGCAGGAAGGCCTGCAGCAGGTCGACGTCGGGCAGACGGTTCTCCCGGGGAACGTGGACCTGGTGGTCTGCGGTCTGCCCCGCTCGCCCTACACGTCGGCGGGGAGACAGCAGGCGACGAGCGATCCGCGGGACGCCCTTGAGGCGGCGCTGAGGCTGATCCAGGCCATCCGGCCGCGCATCCTGGTGCTGGAGAACATTCCGGACTTCATCGGCAAGCCAAAGTTCGAGGAGGCGCGCGCGAAGGTCGACGCGGTGGTCGAGGAGCTCGGTTACGTGATCGACCGGGGCACGCTCGACGCGGAGCACTTCAACGTTCCCCAGACCAGGGTGCACGGCTTCATGGTGGCGATGTCCCCCGAGGACATGCGGGGCTTCGCGTGGCCGGGGCCGTTCGACGGACACCGGCCCTCCCTGGGGGAGACGCTGCTGCCCTCGATGGCGTCACGTGGCTGGCCGCAGGCGGTGGAGTGGGCCGCCCGGGCGAATGGTCCGGCGCCGCTGATCGTCGGCGGGGCGACGGGGCGGGGCGGGGCCGACCTCGGGCCCGCCAGGTCCAAGGCCATCTGGGCGCGGGTGGGGATCTACGGCGGGAGCCTGGGGGACGCGCTGCCCGGGCCGGACTTCGTTCTGGACGACGAGAACGGGCCGGAGAAGGGCGTGCTCAAGCTCACCATGGAGCAGGTGGCGCTGCTGCAGGGGCTGCCTCCCGAGTGGAAGGTGCAGGGCAAAAAGACCTCGGTGTACCGCCAGATCAGTCAGGCCGTGCCGCCGGTCGTCGCCGAGCAGTTGGGCCATGCGCTCGTGCGGGTGTTGACGAGCGGTGGATGACCGGGCGTTGTGGGCACCGCGACATCCCGTTGGCGGGGCGTTCCCCCTTGATCACGAAGTAGACTCCGAAACCATGCCCATCCGTGACCTGGATTCCACCGCCCACCATGACGGCCCCCCTCGGGAACTCACCGTTGTGGACCTGTTCTCCGGCGCGGGGGGATTCACGGCGGGGCTCACCAAGAGGTACCGCCCCGCGGACATGGACCGCAGCCCGTTCCGCAGCCTCGCCGCGGTGGAGTTCGATCCGGCCGCGGCGGCCACCTACGCCGCCAACTTCGGCGGCCACGTCGCCAACGAGGACATCACGGGGTGGACACCGCCCGAGGAGGCCCTGAGCGCCGACGTGATCGTCGGAGGCCCTCCCTGCCAGGGGTTCTCCGGTCTGGGCAAGGAGGATCCGGACGATCCGCGCAATCTCCTGTGGAAGGAGTACGTGCGCGTGGTCGGGCTCGTCCGCCCGAAGATCTTCATCATCGAGAACGTCGACCGGTTCATGAGGTCCCCGCAGTTCGAGGATCTTCAGAGGTCCCTTCACGACGACCGCCTCGGCGATTACGAAATCGATCACGCGGTGCTCAACGCGGCCGACTACGGGGTGCCCCAGGCGCGTCGGCGGACCATCGTCATCGGCACCCGCAAGGACGTGATCGCCGCTCATCCCAGCAGGCGAAGGCTGGCCCACCCGGAGGCCACGCATGTCCGGGTGGCGGACCTCACCGACCGGCCGCTCTGGCGAACGGTCCAGGAGGACGTCTTCGATCACGTGCCGAAGACCGTGGACGGCCTGGACCTGCCCGATCGCCCGGTGAACGAGGGCGGGGTGCCGGGTCCCTACCGGACCACCGAGCTGCACATCGGTCGGACGCCGACGCCGTTGTCCCTCGCCCGCTACGCCGCGATCCCGGCCGGGGGCAACCGGAAGAACCTTCGGGAGAAGTCCACCCTCATCGACGGGGAGGAGGTCCCGCTCTCGACCGCGAGCTGGGACCGGCACAACAACGGTTCGGGTGACGTGATGGGCCGGTTGTACGCGGACCGTCCCTCGGTGACCATCCGCACCGAGTTCTACAAGCCGGAGAAGGGGCGCTACCTGCATCCCACTGCCGACCGCCCGATCACCCACCTTGAGGCGGCCCTGATCCAGGGGTTCCCCGAGGACTTCAAGTGGCACGGGTCGAAGATCCAGATCGCGCGCCAGATCGGCAACGCCGTGCCCGTGGGGCTGGGTGCCGCGATCGGCCGGGCGATCGACGAGTACCTGGCGGAGTGCGACCCGAGCGAGGGCTGAGCGGTAGGGGGTCCGCCGGTCCCGTGGGATCGGCGGACCTGTTCCTGGGCGGGATCAGCCAGGGTGGGTGCCGACGGCGTCGCGGATCTGGTCGCCGAGGCCGCCGTTGACGCGGGCGCAGTTGGCGCAGCAGAAGAACATGCCGGCGACCTCGACGCCGTGGCCGACGATGCGGACGGCGCACTGTTCGCAGCGCGGGGCGAGCTTCTCCATCGCGCACTCGAAGCTGTCGAAGGCGTAGACGTCGCCGGTGACCGTCTTGATCTCGAAGGCGAGCCAGTAGTCGTTGCCGCAGGTGACGCAGATGGCCATGGCGGCGCACTTCCTTCCGGGCGGAGGGGAGGGGCCGGGCGGGGGTGCCCGGCCCCTCCAGTCTCCGAGGGGCCGGGCGGGGCGGCCACCCGGCGGGTCCGGGCCGGTCAGCCGGAGAGGTCCTCCAGGGCGCGGACGGCGCGCTCGGCGTCGTCGGCGGCGACGAAGAGGTGGTCGTGGTGGAAGCCGGCCACCACGTTGCAGCCGATCCCCTCCTCGGCCAGCCGGGTGGCGACGGCGGCGGTCAGGCCGACGGCCTCCAGCGCCGAGTGGATCCGCAGGGTGATCCAGGCGGCGACGTACTCGTAGCGCAGGCCGAGCGCGTCGGCCTCCTCCTGGGCGACCACCACCGTCACCCCCTCGGGCTCGGCGACCGTGGCGACCGGCCGCAGTCCGGCGGGCACCTTGGTGGGCAGCGTGCAGTAGACGTACCGCCCCGGGTTGAGCAGGGGGCGCAGATCGCGCAGCAGCGTCGTGAGGTCTCGTTCTCCGGCCATGCCCCGCACCGTAGCGGCCGGGCGGCGGCCGGCGGTGGAGGGCGTGTCGGAATCCGTTGACGGTCGACAGTCACCGATATATCGTCGAGTTATCGGGACAGTGACTCGACTGTTCTGAACGATCGTCTGATCATCGTCTACTGGGTCGCGGCGGAGCGGCCCGAACGGGAGGTGGGTGCGGTGCGCCCAGGACGATTCCGTGGAGAGGGAGGTCCCGGCGGCTGCCGCCCGGGGCCGGGGTTCGCCGGCGTGTCCGGTGAGCACGACGAGGGCCGGGGGGCGTTCGGCCCCTTCGGTCCGCCGTTCGGCGGCGGGCCGGGTGGGCGGCCGGGCCCGCCGTGGGCGCGGGGCGGTTTCGGCGGTCCGCCGTGGGCCCGGGGTGGCCGGCGCGGCCGGCGGGGCCGGCGCGGGGACGTGCGCGCCTCGCTGCTGGCGCTGCTCAAGGAACGGCCGATGCACGGCTACGAGATGATCGCCGAGATCGCCGAGCGGTCCGGCGGGGCGTGGCGGCCGAGCCCCGGTTCGGTCTACCCGACCCTCCAGCTGCTGGAGGAGGAGGGCCTGATCACGGTCGAGGAGAGCGGCGGCAAGCGGCTGGTCTCGCTCACCGGGGCGGGCCGGGCCGAGGCCGAGGCCGGGCCGGACGAGCCGTGGGCGGAGGCCGGTCAGGAGGTCGACTGGGCCGCGGTCCAGGAGGTCGGCCAGGCGCTCGGCGCCGTGGACAACGCCGTGCGGCAGGTCATGATGACGGGCACCGAGGCGCAGCGCGCCAAGGGCCTGGAGGTGCTGAACGAGGCCCGTAAGAAGCTCTACCTGATCCTGGCCGAGGACGCCTGACCGGCAGGGCGCGGGTGCTGCTGCTCAGGGGCGGATGGCGAACAGCGCCACGCACGCGAGCAGCAGCACCGTCCAGCCGAACCAGAGCCAGCCGTTGGAGCCGAGCACCGCGCTGTAGACGCTGATCACCACCAGCAGGCCGACCGTGACCACGGCCACCTGCCGGTTGTGGTGCGCCACGGCCTCGGAACGGTTCCTGGGGTGCCGTGCGGGTCTGGCCATCGCCGTCCTCCCGTGAGGGCGGGCGGCCGTCACCCCGATGCGCGGGCGGTGGCCGCCTCGTCGTACTCGTAACGCCAGTACCAGCGGGCGCCCCGCTGCTGCTTGGCCCGGACGTACACCAGTGTGCGCGCCGGGGTGTCCCCGTGCGAGGGGACCGGCACGGTGTACTTCTTGGGCACGCCGTACATCGGCCCCAGCGGGATGGGGAGGATCCGGCCGTCCAGGGGGCCGCCGACGAATTCGGTGTCCGCGCTCTTCACCTCACCAGGGTCTCACCCCGCGCCGGCGCGGGGCGGCGGTGGTGCGCGGCGGAGGCGGTGTGTGGGCCCGGTGCCGGGAGTGTGACCGGAGAGGCACCGCCCCCGGTCATCCGGAGGGCCCGCGCACCCTTATCCTTCCTGTTACGCCCTCGGGGTCCACCCGGGTCAGCGGGCCCGTACGGGCCGGGCGAGGCGCACCTCACCGTGCCCGCCGGGCCGCCGAGCCGCAGCCGTCGTGCCGCAGTGACTCCGTACCGTGACCCCGGCGTCGGTCGCCCGGGCTGCCCGGCTCCGGCCGGCAGGGCGCGGACTGCAGGGCCGAGCACCACCCGGGGAAGCAGCGGGGGGCGCCGTGCGTTGCGTCGGAGTGGTACGTCGAACGCTGTGTCACACCAGGCACGGCAATGCGCGGAAGGGGCCCGATGGAATCCGGCGGCAGGTGGACGGCCTGGTGGCAGAAGCGTGACCGTGAGCGGGGCCGGCCGGCGGTCGCCGACAGCCCCGCGGCCAGACTGGACCAGCTGCTCGGCGCGGTCCGCGCCGGGTTCCCGCTCGCGCCCGCCGCCCATCCGGCCGGGTACCGCTGTTCCTGTGACCGGGTCGCCTGTCCGGCGCCCGCCCAGCACCCGGTCTCCTTCGCCTGGCAGACCCAGGCCACCACCGACCCCGAGCAGCTCGCCCGCTGGCTCTCCCGCGATCCGCAGGCCAACTTCATCACCGCCACCGGCCGCGTCCACGACGTGCTGGACGTGCCGGCCGAGGCCGGGAGGCTCGCCCTGGAGCGGCTGGCCGCGCTCGGCGTCGAGGGCCCGGTGGCCGCCGTCGGCGAGGACCGCTACCTGTTCTTCACCGCCACCCGGGGCACCCCGGTGGACGAGGACGAGTGGTGGCCGAGCGCCCTGGACTCCACGCCGGACACCATGTCCGAGCACCCCGGCCTGCGCTGGCACTGCCGCGGCTCGTACACCCTGCTGCCGCCGGCCGCGCTGCCGGACGGCTCCGAGGTGCGGTGGCTGCGCGGGCCCGAGCAGCCGCTGCCGGACCCGCTGCGCGTGCTGGACGTGCTGACCGACGCCTGCACCGAGGTGGGCGCGGTCGCCGAGGAGCAGTGGCTGATCGGCTGAACCGGCCGATCAGCCGCTCCTCGCCCGCTCGCCTTCGGCTCGGGGCGCGCTACGGCAGGGTGAGGACCTCCGCGCCGTCCGCCGTGACGACCAGGGTGTGCTCGAACTGAGCGGTGCGCTTGCGGTCCTTGGTGACGACGGTCCAGCCGTCCGGCCAGATCTCGTAGTCGTAGGTGCCCAGGGTGAGCATCGGCTCGATGGTGAACGTCATCCCCGGCTTGATCACCTCGGTGGCCCGCTCGCTGTCGTAGTGCGGGATGATCAGGCCGGAGTGGAACGACGTGTTGATGCCGTGTCCGGTGAAGTCCCGCACCACGCCGTAGTCGAAGCGCTTGGCGTAGGACTCGATGACGCGGCCGATGACGTTGATCCGGCGGCCCGGCTTGACCGCCTTGATCGCCCGGTCGAGCGACTCCCGGGTCCGCTCCACCAGCAGCCGGGACTCCTCGTCCACGTCGCCGACCAGGTAGGTGGCGTTGAGGTCGCCGTGCACCCCGTGGATGTACGCGGTGGCGTCGATGTTGACGATGTCGCCGTCCTGGAGCACGGTCGAGTCCGGGATGCCGTGGCAGATGACCTCGTTGATCGAGGTGCAGACCGACTTGGGGAAGCCCCGGTAGCCGAGGTCGGACGGGTAGGCGTCGTGGTCGCACATGTACTCGTGGGCGACCGCGTCCAGCGCGTCCGTGGTGACGCCGGGGGCGATCAGCTTGGCCGCCTCGGCCATCGCCCGGGCGGCGATCCCGCCGGCGATCCGCATCTTCTCGATCGTCTCGGCCGTCTGCACCTCGGGCCCGGTGTACGCCGCCGGCGCGGGCTTGCCGACGTACTCGGGGCGCGCGATGTGCGCCGGGACCTTGCGGGTGGGGGACTGGATGCCGGGTACGAGTGCCATGGCGGCGAGTCTAGTTGGCGGGACCCGCGCGCCGTGGCCGGGCGCCGGCGCGAGGACGGGCACGGGGACGACGTGCGGACGGCGTGCGGGGAGACGGCGTGCGGGCGGCCGTCGGCCCCGGAGTGTGCGGACGGTGCCGCGTCGGGGAATGATCGGGACGGCGCGGGGAACACGAGCCGCGACCGCCGAGACGGAGGAGACCGCACCATGCCCCTGGGATTCCGCCGCAGCAAGCCGACCGGCCGGCCCGGCGAGTGGTTCTACTGCATCAAGCACGGCAAGGTCGAGGAGGGGCCGGAGTGCCCGGCGAAGGACCGCCTCGGCCCGTACGCCACCCGGGAGGAGGCGGCGCACGCGCTGGAGACCGCCGAGCTGCGCAACCGGGAGTGGAAGAACGACCCGCGCTGGAACGACCGGTCCGCGGACGCGCCCGAGGAGTAGGCGTCAGGACGCGTCCGAGGAGTGGCGGGTCAGGCCGCGCCCGCCGCCTCCTGCTCCGCGGCGGCCTCCCGCTCGGCCGCCTCCCGTTCGTGCTGGGCGCGGACGGCGGCCGCGTTCGGATCGGTGCGGTCGTCGTAGGAGAGCAGTCGCGGCAGCGCGGTGGCCAGCGCCAGCACGCCCACCACGCAGGCGACACCGCCGATCCACACCGAGGACCGGACGCCGACCAGCCCGGCCATGCCGCCCGCCCGGACCTGGCCGAGCTGCGGTCCCACCGAGTAGCTGAGCAGCTCGACCCCGGCCATCCGGCCGCGCACCTCGTCCGGGATCGACTGGTTCCACAGCGTGGAGCGGGCGATGCCGCTGATCTGGTCGGCGCCGCCGGCCAGCATCAGGCAGAACAGCACCAGCCAGACCGAGCCGGACAGGCCCGCCAGCGCGATCGCCGCCCCCCAGCCGAGCGCGGCGGCCAGCAGCAGCCGCCCGTGCCGGTGGATCCGGGAGGTCCAGCCGCTGGTGACCGAGACGAGCAGGGCGCCCGCCGCCGAGGCGGCGTACATCGGGCCGAGCGCCCAGTCCGCGTGCAACTCGGCGGCCAGGAACGGGAAGATCGCCACCGGGAAGGCGAACAGCATCGCGCACAGGTCGATCGCGTAGGTGCCCAGCAGGTCCTTGCGGCTCCACGCGTACCGGATCCCGGTGAGCACCGCCTTCACCGACGGCTTCTCGGCGTCGGTCGGCGGCGGGACGGCGCGGATCCGGGCGAGCAGCAGCAGCGAGGCGGCGAAGGTCACGACGTCCAGCGCGTACGCGGTCTGCACCCCGGCGAACGTCACCACGACGCCCGCCAGCGTCGGCCCGGCCACCGAACCGACGTTGCGGTAGAGGGAGTTGAGGGCGAAGGCGGCGGCCAGCTGGTCGTGCCGGACGACCCGTGGGGTGAGCGCGTCCAGCGACGGGCGCTGCAGGCCGTCGGCGGCGGCGACCAGCGCGGCCACCACGTAGACCGGCCACAGCACGGGCGTCGGCAGCAGCGCGTTGACCAGCAGCAGCACGCTGAGCAGGCCGAGCCCGGCCTCGGCGAACAGCACCAGGCGACGGCGGTCCAGGGCGTCGGCGAGGGCGCCGCCCCAGAGGCCGAAGACGATCAGCGGGACCAGCTCGAAGGCGCCGACCAGGCCGACCGCGAAGGAGGAGTCGGTCAGCTCCTTGATCTGCAGCGGCACGGCGACGTAGGTGAGGAAGCTGCCGAAGCTGGTGACGCAGCCGGAGAGCCAGAGCAGGCGGAAGTCCCGGGAGGACCGCCAGGGCGAGAGGTCGGGGCTGATCGCGCGCAGCAGGGAGCCCGCCCGACCGGTCGAGGGTGGGTCGGCGTCGTTCACGAGCGACCATCCTGCGGGGCACCCGGTCGGGGCCGCAACGGATTTTCCCGCCCGCCTCCGTCACCAACGCCTGCCAACGCCTGCCAACGCCGACCAACGCCTGCCAACGCCGACCAACGCCTGCCAACGTCGACCAACGCCCACCGGCGCCTACCAGCGGCTGACGGTCGGCCCCGCCGCCAGCCGCCCGGCCAGCGCCGCCAGCCGGTGCCACGCGGCCCGCCGATCGGGCCGCTGCCCGGCGGCGAGGCCGACCAGGTGCTGGGCCAGGTCGAACGGCTCCTCCTCGGCCGTGCCGACGGCGAGCCGCCGGTGCGCCACCCCGGCCAAATCGTCAGCCCCGGCGCCGTCCAGCGCCAGCACCGTCGCGCCGTGCCGGCGGGCGTCGTGCACCCGCTCCAGCAGCGTCCCGCCGG